>JAEYZX010000104.1 GCA_023427845.1 Bacteroidota bacterium | reverse complement strand
ACTGTGGAAACTGTATTTTGATGACAAAGGGTTGATCGTAACATCAAATCCCGCATCACCGGAAGCACTGAAAACACTGCACAAAACGATAAAAAAAGTACAGGACGACATCGAAGGTTTTTCGTTCAACACTTCGGTCAGCCAATTCATGATCGCCGTAAACGAGCTAACTGCCATGAACTGCCACGAGAGAAGCGTTCTCGAGCCGCTTGCGATTTTAATTTCGCCTTATGCGCCGCATATCGCAGAGGAATTATGGGAAAAGCTCGGGCATGAAAAAAGTATTTCGACTGCTCCGTTCCCGATTTTCAACGCTGAATACTTAGTCGAGAGTAATAAAGAATATCCGGTTTCATTTAACGGCAAGATGCGGTTTACGATCAATCTGCCACTCGACCTGACAAAAGAACAAATCGAGGAAATTGTTATGAAGGATGAGCGCACGGTCAAACAACTTGATGGAAAAACGCCAAACAAGGTGATAATTGTTCCGGGGAAAATCATCAATCTCGTGGGATAATCTGAGTTTAACTGACAGAATTACATTGTGAAAACTTTAATTATCAATGGCTAGATTTTTGCTAGCTTTGAGGAAAATCAAAAACAAACAAATATGTACGCAGGATGGATTTTAATGGGCGTTATTATGCTTGCGAGCTGGCTTGTAAGCAATCGCCTGAAAAACAAATTTGAAAAATATTCAAAGGTTCACCTTCAGAATGGGATGAGTGGTGCCGAGATTGCCGAAAAAATGCTTGCCGATCACGGGATTCGTAATGTTCGTGTAATTTCAACTCCAGGTCGATTGACCGACCACTACAACCCGGCCGATCGAACCGTTAATCTTAGTGAAGCAGTTTATAATCAGCGAAATGCTGCTGCTGCTGCCGTTGCGGCGCACGAGGTTGGACACGCCGTCCAGCATGCAGTAGCCTACAGTTGGCTGCAATTGCGTTCGAAATTGGTTCCGGTTGTTTCCGTGGCCTCTAATCTGGTGCAATGGATATTGCTTGCAGGTATTTTCATGTTGAATACGTTCCCTGAGTTGTTGCTTATCGGCATCATTCTATTCGGACTCACAACGCTGTTCGCATTCATTACACTTCCGGTGGAATACGACGCGAGTAACCGTGCTTTGGCATGGCTTGAAAACAAAAGGATGCTTACGCGCGACGAGCAGGCTGGAGCAAAGGATTCATTGAAATGGGCAGCACGAACGTATGTTGTAGCCGCTATCGGATCATTGGGTACCTTGCTTTACTACCTGATGATTTACATGGGAAGGCGCGAGTAAATCGTAAAGAAAAGATTGATCCGCATCAAAAGATGCGGATTTTTTTTGTCTTTTTTTGAACGAAACAAATAACATAATACCTGAGATAGTTTTAGTAAAGCACTGTAGTTCATCGAGTATTTGACTGATTCGACGAATGGTAAACCAAAAACTGTACATTAGCTTCAATTTAATTCCAACCCCAAATCGAATTAAAATGAAAACAAACAAACTTTGGCTTTCCGCCACGCTTTTGCTGTTGATTACATCGGCAAACGCACAAAACGACTTTTCCGCAACTCCGGACACTCCCGAAACGGTTAGGATCAATGCACTCTCCGAGGAACTGGCCTCGGCCGTCGAAACCGTTTCAAATCAAAAAAAGACGATTGCAATTCTGGAGGATGAACTGGCCGATTTTAAGTCGGCGTTAAATTTAGCTCAAAATCAACACGAAGAAATCACACTTGCGGGATTGACGATGCCCGCATCGCAGTACAGTTCGGCATTGACTTTTTTGTCTGGTTTTCTGTTTTTGATAGCTGCAGTTTTTGTGATTCGATTTCGCAATGCGAATTACATCACCCGTAAATCGACCGAAGCGCTTGCAAATCTCGAAGAAGAACACGAAGAGCACATCCGGATTTCGCTTGAGCGCGAGCAAAAATTACGCCGACAGCTTCAGGATGAAATTAATCGGCATAAGATTTCTCAAGCGTCGTAACTATGGCCGGTGCGTAAGCTTGTCGGGATTGTAGCCGTAATACGGCATTTCGTGTTCGTTGAAAACCACGCCAAAGGTTTCGAGCTCTTTGAGTATCGGAAGATAAACCTCTTTGCTTAGTGGCAATTGAACGCCCGGTTTTGTGATGTTTCCATTTAGAATTTGAAGTGTTGCCATTGCAACCGGAAGTCCGACTGTTTTTGCCATCGCGGTATACGTCTGGTCATCGCCAATGCAAACCATTTTGGAATCGATTTGTTTTTGCGCGCCATCGAGTTCGTAACCAAATTTGTGGTACATCACAATCATGTCCTTGTCGGTTGGCTGCAAGGTCCAGCTATCAGACAATATTTTTTCAAGTATTTGCGCCGGTGTTGCATTTGGGAGCGCCACGATCTTGTCGCGGTTGAAAAGGTCAAGCTCAACCAGTTTTTCCCACATGATGTCGTCCTGTTCGATTCCGAGTTGCATTCGGAGTTTAATTTCGACCGAATCTGTCGGATGATAGGGAAGAAATAGGTTCGTGAAATCACGATAGCTGATAGTGTCGGAGTTGTCAATTGTATAGGTGTCGTCGGTCATTCCCAGCTGTACAAACATGTTCCAGGCACGTGAATAACCTACTCGGCGAATGGTTCCACGGTATAACGTCAAGACATCATCAAGTCCGTACACACTTCGATATTTTAATGAATCCCGGTTCGCGTATGCTTCAAATCGGCCGTAGCCTTCCACTTCGAGAAATTCCGTTCGTCTGAAAAGCTTGTGGTACGGTATATATTTATAGGTTCCTTCCTGTATGAATTTTGCAGCGCCACCTTGTCCGGCCAAAACCACATTCCGTGGTGCCCATGTAAACTTATAGTTCCACAGATTGTTGTCGGATTCCGGTGCTACGAGTCCGCCGCAAAACGACTCGAACAACAGCATTTTACCACCTTTATCCCGAATTTCATCAATGACTTTCATCGCGCTCATGTGATCGATTCCCGGGTCAAGGCCGATTTCATTCATGAAAATCAGGTTGTGTTGTTTGGCGTCGGCGTCAAGCGCCATCATTGCATCGCTGATATACGACGCGGTAACCATGTGCTTTTTATAAGTGATGCAATCCTTTGCGACTTCTATATGCAGGTGCGCAGGAAGCATTGAGATTACGATATCTGCATTCGACACCGCGGTTTTCCGGGCGTCGGGGTTAAAAATGTCGAGTGCGATTGCAGTCGCGTTTGGGTGATTATGGGTTTTTCGCTGTGCCAGTTCCAATGACAGGTCGGCGATTGTTATGTGGATATTTTCGAAAGCCGATTTGTTCAGCAGGTATTGAATTAGGGATGATGCCGAACGCCCGGCACCGATTACAAGTATATTTCTCATCGATTTTTCAGTTGGCCCAAAGGTAGGAATTTTTGAGGATTGGGTTTTATGAAAATCATGCCGATTCTACCACACTTGCGCAGGAACGCTTACTTTTGTAATTCTATATTTGATATTATGAATAAAAAAATTATCATTATTGCGGCTTTGTTAGGCATCATTGCGATAATACTCGGAGCTTTTGGTGCGCATGCGTTTAAGGACAAACTCGGTATTCAGCAACTTGCCACATTTGAAACCGGGGTTCGTTATCAAATGTATCATGCACTTTTTTTGTTATTTATAGGCACTACAGCAGCAATCTCTGAAAAAACCAAGAACCGAATCTTTTTGTTTGTCGTATTTGGAATCCTGTTTTTCTCGGGTTCAATTTATCTTTTGTCTACGCAAACCCTGAGTGGTGTCAATTTTAAATCGATCGGATTTATCACCCCAATCGGTGGGTTGCTGCTAATTTTAGGATGGGTTTTTTTGGTCGGCGGTTTACTTTCCAAAAAGTCATAAAAAAACAATAAACGAAACTTTTCTGAATTATAATTTTTACTTTTGTAAGCATTAAAATACAACTCAACTCATATTTTTTATGGATAATTCCGCTCAAATTACGAAATCGATTTCGCTTGATTACCTTGGAATAAAAAATGCAAATGTACACTACCAGCTCTCACCGGATGAACTTCACGATATAACCATCGAATCAGGACAGGGAAGAGAATCTTCGACCGGCGCTCTTGCTATTAACACTGGCGAGTTTACCGGCCGATCGCCTCAGGATCGGTTTATCGTTATGGATTCGATCACAGAAGATAAAGTATGGTGGGGAAAAGTGAATCTTCCGTTTTCATCTGAAAACTTCGATAAATTATATGACAAAGTTGTCGCATACCTATCTGATAAAGAAGTGTTCGCAAGAGACAGTTATGTTTGTGCCGATCAGGATTACAGACTCAATGTTCGTGCTATAACCGAGACTGCGTGGTCAAACTTATTTTGTTACAATATGTTTTTGCGTCCCGAAACGTCGGAACTTGAAAACTTCTCGGCCGACTGGCATGTAATATGCGCACCGGGTTTCAAAGCTGATCCCGAGGTCGATAAAACCAGACAGCATAATTTTGCGATTCTTGATTTCACAAGAAAAATTGCCCTTATAGGCGGAACCGGATATACCGGAGAAATTAAAAAAGGCATTTTCTCGGCGCTGAATTTCATACTTCCCGTCGATAAGAATGCGTTGCCGATGCATTGTAGTGCCAACGTTGGCGAAGACGGTGATACCGCAATATTTTTCGGTCTGTCAGGTACCGGAAAAACTACACTTTCCGCAGATCCGAAACGAAAACTGATAGGTGATGATGAGCATGGCTGGACAAGTGAAAACACCGTTTTCAATTTTGAAGGCGGCTGTTATGCGAAAGTCATTAATCTGACTGAAGAAAACGAGCCTGATATTTTTAACGCAATCAAGAGAGGCGCTATTTTGGAGAATGTCGTATTTAAGGAAGGCACTGATGAGGTCGACTTTGAAGATACGTCGATAACACCAAATACACGTGTAAGCTATCCAATCTATCACATCAATAACATACAACCGGATTCAATCGGAAGAAATCCAAAGCATATTTTCATGCTTACTGCCGACTCGTTCGGGATTCTTCCTCCAATTGCAAGATTGACCCCTGGCCAGGCAGCATATCACTTTATTTCGGGATATACGGCAAAGGTGGCAGGTACCGAAGCAGGAGTGACTGAACCACAGCCAAACTTCTCGGCATGTTTTGGCGCGCCATTCATGCCCTTGCACCCGACCAAATATGCCGAAATGTTAAGCAAAAAAATGAAAGATGCAGGCGTAACGGTTTGGTTGGTAAATACAGGCTGGACGGGCGGTGCTTACGGAGTTGGAAGCCGTATGAAGCTAAAATATACACGCGCGATGATTTCAGCTGCGTTGAATGGCGATCTTGATAATGTAGAATTTGTAAATCATACCGTGTTCGGGATTGCAAAACCGCAATCATGTCCGAACGTTCCAAACGAAATTTTAAATCCGCGGAATACGTGGACAGATAAAGAGCTGTATGATGTTAAAGCAAAAGAATTGGCGCAAAAATTCCGCGATAACTTTGCCAAGTTCGAGGAGTTCGCAAATGCCGAAATAATGGCTGGCGCACCGCAAGGATAAACACTTCGATTATTAATTCACTGAAAAAAGGCTGTCATTTACGTGGCGGCTTTTTTTATAGAATCCATAAAAAAAGACCGCTGTTGCGGCCTTAATATTTTTTAAAATCGGGTATTATTTATCTTTTGCTTCCTTGTTAACTTTGGCGATATATTTCTCTAAAGCCATTGTCATCGATGGAGCTTCCGGTGATGGCGCCATGATGTCGACACGTAATCCGCGATCAAGTGCCTCCTTTTGTGTCGTGCTTCCAAAAACTGCAATACGTGTGTTGTTTTGCTCGAAGTCGGGAAAATTCATGAAAAGCGACTTGATTCCGGTTGGACTGAAGAAAGCCAGGATATCGTAATATACATCGGCAAGATCCGATAAATCGCTCATAACCGTTTTATAAAAAGTTGCCTGAGTCCAGTCGACTTTAAGGTTGTTAAGCGTGATAGGAGCTTCCGTATTGAGTTGATCAGACGCCGGAAGTAGGAACTTTTCGTCTTTGTATTTTTTGATCAATGGCGACAAATCGGCAAAATCCTTTTGACCCACATAAATTTTGCGTTTTCTGTAGACAACGTATTTCTGTAAATAGAAAGCGATTGCCTCCGACTGGCAAAAATATTTAAGTCCTTCAGGGATTTTATATCGCATTTCTTCGGCAACCCGGAAAAAATGATCGACCGCGTTTTTGCTTGTCAGAATGATTGCAGTATAATTGCTGATGTCAATTTTTTGAAGCCGGATGTCTTTCGCGCTGACGCCTTCTACATGGATAAAAGGCCTGAAGTCTACTTTTACTTTGTGTTTTTGCTGTAAATCGAAGTATGGCGAATTCTCTACTTTAGGCTCTGGTTGCGATACCAAGATCGTTTTCACTTTCATAATTGACATTTTCTAGCTAACTTTTTGTGAACCAATAATACATGAAATAATAGGGCGCTATTTCAAGTGCGCAAAGATATAAAATAAAATAAAACATCTTCCCTATTAATAAATTTTGATAATTCTTCAACGAAATTAAATAAGTGAATAGATTTATTGACAATACCGCAATAATTAGGCAATAAATCACCGCTTTTGGTGCGTCTTCGTTGTAATATAGGATGATATCTATAGGAAATATCAGCAGTCCGATATAAGTTCGATAACTCACTTTATGCAAATTGAACTGGTCGATGAATTCTTCGATGTTGAACGATGCGGCTATGATTTTTTCGATCAGATATTTCGCAAGGATAAAGACTCCCACCAATGTAAAGATCCGTACAAACAAAATCCAGTCGGTTTTTTCCGCGTGGCCAAAATAACTCAGGATCAACTGTATAAAGAATGACAGCGAAATCAACTGGACAATAAACAGCAAAACATTAAACCAACTCATCAGCTGGCTGCTGTCGCGATAAACTTTTATGTATTTGTCGGATGCCCCAAGTTTGACAAATTCGGCAAACCTGTTTTCGAAAACGGTTTTTGTAATGGCGATCAAAACAAGCGCCAGCACAAACAAAATTGTAGCCCAATCATTGGCGCCGGTAACCCTCGGTTGTAGAAAGTTTTCGATCATAGCGCAGCAAAATTACTAATTTTTTAGCTGGCACATTATTATAATATTATTATGACGCAACTGTGTTAAAAAGTTTATTTTTGCTGAATTATCGCATAAACCATGACCAACGGTATTGTTATAATCCCTACCTATAACGAAATTGAAAACATAGAAAACATCGTAACTGCGGTGCTTTCCTTACCTGCATCGTTTGATATTCTGGTAGTCGATGACAATTCGCCCGACAATACAGCCGGAAAAGTTTTGGATTTGAAAGCGAAATTTCCCGATAGGCTGTTCCTCGAAAAACGAGCAGTCAAATCCGGACTCGGAACAGCATATGTGCACGGATTCAAATGGGCCTTACAGCGGGAATATCAATACATTTTTGAAATGGACGCCGATTTCTCTCACAATCCCGCCGACCTTCAAAAACTGTATGAGGCCTGCCGATCGGGAGGTGCAGATGTTGCGATAGGTTCACGTTATGTAACCGGGGTCAACGTTGTGAACTGGCCATTGAGCCGCGTACTGATGTCGTATTTTGCATCGATCTACGTGAAGCTGATTACGGGAATGAAAATCTGCGATGCAACCGCCGGTTTTATGTGTTACCGGCGCGAAGTACTTGAATCAATCAATCTCGAGAGGATAAAATTTATCGGTTATGCGTTCCAGATAGAAATGAAATATCGCGCATTCGCAAAAAAATTCCGGATCGTGGAAGTGCCCATAATATTTACCGACCGTGTAAACGGACAATCAAAAATGAGCAATGCCATCATTACCGAAGCGGTCTTTGGTGTAATTGCATTGCGAATCAGAAAATTATTTAACAGATTATAATCCCGCTTGGAGAAAAGGAAAATGAACAGGATCTTAATAAAGAATGCACGGATAGTAAATGAAGGTACAATTTTCGAGGGCGATGTGCTTATCGAAAATGAATTTATCGTCGAAATCGCAGCAAGCATCAGCGCAAAGACTGCGTCGACTAAAGTCATTGACGCCGAAGGAAATTACCTTATTCCCGGCGCAATCGACGACCAGGTTCATTTTCGTGAACCCGGCCTGACCCATAAAGGCGATATAGCAACCGAATCAAAGGCGGCGGTTGCAGGCGGGATAACGTCATATATTGAGCAACCCAACACAATCCCGAATGCGGTAACGCAGGAAATCCTTGAAGAAAAATACAAACTCGCAGCCGAAAAGTCGTTCGCCAACTATTCGTTCATGATGGGCGCAACGAACGACAACCTCGATGAGGTTTTGAAAACCGATCCGAAAACGGTTGCCGGAATCAAGATCTTTCTCGGATCGTCGACCGGAAATATGCTGGTCGACAATGAAGCCGCTCTTGAAAAAATATTTTCATCGACACCAATGCTGATTGCGGTGCATTGCGAAGATGAAACGACAATAAAAAACAATCTTGCAAAATTCAAGGACGAGTTCGGCGACGATGTTCCACCAACAGCGCATCCACTTATCAGAAGTGCCGAAGCATGTTATATCTCCTCATCAAAAGCGATCGCATTGGCAAAGAAAACCGGCGCGCGGCTTCATATTTTCCACTTGTCGACTGCAATTGAAACCGAGTTGCTGACGAATAAGATTCCGCTTGAAGACAAGAAAATCACCGCCGAGGCATGTGTACATCACTTATGGTTTACCGATTCCGATTATGCCGCAAAGGGCAATCTTATAAAGTGGAATCCGGCTGTAAAAACCGAAGCCGACCGAGAGGCACTTTGGGAAGCGCTGCTCGACGACCGTATCGATGTCATCGCAACCGATCACGCTCCGCATACACTCGAGGAAAAGAAGCTGCCGTACCTACAGGCGCCATCAGGTGGCCCGCTGGTGCAGCATGCAGTGATTGCAATGTTTGAAGCGCATCATCAGGGCAGGATTTCGGTCGAACGGATTGTCGAAAAAATGGCACACAACCCTGCAAAGATTTTTAAGATAGAGAAACGCGGGTTTGTAAAACCGGGTTACTATGCCGATCTTGCCATTGTGAATCCGGGGCTTCCGTGGAGCGTCAAAAAAGAAAACATCCTTTCAAAATGCGGATGGTCGCCATTCGAAGGTTATACTTTTAAATCGCGAATTACACATACTTTTGTCAACGGACAACTCGTTTATAACAACTTTAAAGTAAAGGACATTCGTGCCGGGAAACGCTTATTATTTGACCGATTATGAGAATGCTTGCCGCAATATTTCTTCTGTTGATGTTCGGATGCACCGATGCTCCGGTCGACAAACCCGATAAGCTCATCGATGAAGATGTGATGGTCGATATTTTCTACGACCTTTCGATCCTTGATGCTATGCGGACTCAAAAGCCGTTATCACTTCGCGAGCACGACATCGACCCCGATAAGTACATTTACGAGAAATATAAAATTGACAGCCTTCAGTTTGCCCAAAGCAATCGGTATTATGCTTCGCAAATGGAAACTTATAAAAAAATGTACGAACGTGTTAAAACACGTCTGCAGAACAAAACCGCAGAATTGGATCCTACGAAACCAAAACCGGTAACCACCAAAAAAGGAAAGGAAGCTGTGATAAAATAATCACCTGCCTTTTTGAAGTTCGACCACTTCAGGTATATACGTCAGTGTGGGCGTAAGCTTGTGCTCCAGAACCGACTTTATTTTATCATTTGAATATTTCTCGGTTGAATGAAGCGATGTCGCCATATCCTTGTACATCGTTCTTTTTTTACCTGAAACAAGTGCCAAAAACCAATCGATTTTCCAAGATAACGAAGTCATCCAAGGTTTTGCGTAGATGGAAGGCCGCTTTACCTTAAGGGTATCGGCGATTGTGTTTGCAATCGTATCGAAAGTATAATTTCCTTCTATCAGCGTAAACCGTTCGGCTGAAATATCGCTTTTCATCAATTTATGCATGATAGAAACAACATCGTTAACCGAAATAAATCCGGTTGATCCTTTTGTATAGAACGGAAGGTCGTTTGCTACGGCTTCGAAGATTTCACCGCTTCCGAGGTCTTTGCCGGCAATTTTTGGCGTTGGTCCGAGAATTACGCCGGGGTTCACGATTACCGTCTGCAGGCCTTCCTGCTGGCCACGCCAGACTTCCATTTCAGCACCGTATTTTGTGATCGAATAATCGCTGTGATGCTTCTCCGGGTTCCATTCCGATTCTTCCGTAATGATGCTCTCGTGTTCTTTCAAATCGCCCAAAGCTGCAATCGAACTCACGAAACACAGCTTGCGCACCTTAAAATCGATGCTGAGGTTCACAATGTTGGCCGTACCTTCGATATTTGTTTTTCGCAATTTTTCATCATCGCTGCGGTTAAACGAAATAAATGCCGCGCAATGATAAACCTCGGTTACATTTTCAAATGCGGTTTCAAGTGCGGGAACATCGGTAATGTCGGCCTGGACCCATT
>JAEYZX010000099.1 GCA_023427845.1 Bacteroidota bacterium | reverse complement strand
ACCTCGATGTTTCGAACCTGATTTTTGAAAAATTATTTGGCGCCCCGCCCTATAAAAGCGAGGAAGTGGAACGTGAGGGCGACAATACTTCGTTTTTCATGAACGGCCCAAACAAGATCGAACTTCTTGAAGCCACAACGCCCGATAGCCCGATTGCGAAATTCATCGACAAAAAAGGCGAAGGCATTCACCATATTGCGTTTGACGTAACCGACATAGACGCAGAAATCGAACGATTAAGGAACGAAGGATTTCAAATCCTGAACGAGACTCCTAAAAAGGGAGCCGACAATAAACTTGTTGCTTTTCTGCATCCGAAGAGCACAAACGGTGTGCTGATCGAACTTTGTCAGGAGATAAAATCTGAGTAAACCTGCGCGAAAATCCACAAAAAACATTTGGTGCGCGTAAAAAATAGTAGTAATATTGCACCTCCTAACCGGTCCTATAGCTCAGCTGGTTAGAGCCCCTGACTCATAATCAGGTGGTCCCTGGTTCGAGCCCAGGTGGGCCCAAGAGAAACCGCACTAACCATGCGGTTTTTTTATTTTAAAAAAATAAATGAAAATCCAGTGAGCACCTGACTCATACAGGATTTCCCGGATTTCGATTTCAGTGGAACAAGGTATATTTCAACCCTGCGGTTTTTTTATTTTAAAAAATAAATGAAAATCCAGTGAGCACCTGACTCATACAGAATTTCCCGGATTTCGATTTCAGTGGGACGAGGCAAATTCCAACCCTGCTCCTTTAATATCAATAGGGATAATATCCAAAAGTCTGAATCACACTTTGGAAGGCTGCGTCTCGATCCAAAACCGTCTTAGGAATATTTTATAAAGATAAATGTTCAGCAAAATCAGTTCATATCCATAAACTGCATCTTCCACAGGGATTGTCAAAATCCGTATTCCCATGAAATCGTCAGGATTATAACGGACTACTGCACCATCAATCCCGGTGCCTGTAAGTACGCCATTGACAATAAAAAACGGAATCAGCAAAATTGCATAAACTGTTGTCGCTTCGCCAAACCAATCGACTTTAGCGATGAATTTCAAGTACAAACAGACAATTGCTGTCGATATAAAGGTCACAAACGTATAAATTCTGTCATAAAACAGTATCGCAATGATGATGAGCGCGACCGAAAAAATTATGCAATACAACACTTCCGGTTTTTGTCGCCATTTAAGGTTGTAAAACCGAACAAGGCAGAAATAGGTAAATACACACGAATAAGGAATACAAATGAAAAACAGCCACTCCTCGACAGGCAGCCCCAAAAAGTGACTTCCGAGTACATAATCGGGGTTAAAATTCCAAACACCCAGCCGCGTGAAAACGGCATCCCATAATGCAAATACAATCGCAACGATAATTGCCGCCGGGAAAAAGGCTTTCCATGTTTTGTGAAACCTAATCTTCGGATGAAACGAAAATAAAAACGGAATGATGATCGTGAAAAAATTTACGAGCAGATAGAGGCTTTTCATTATGATTGTTTTTTATTTCCGGTAGTAAAATATTTAAAAGGAACCCATAACATCCCGAAGCACTCACCATCTTCTTTATAGATCTTTTTATGGTGAATCTTATGAGCGCGTCGAAGTCCGTTGAGGTAACGGCTTTCCGAGTTGCGAAACAGTTTAAATCGCTGATGTATAAAAATATCATGGACAATAAAATAGGCGAGGCCATAAATCGTAATGCCAAGCCCAATCCAGAAAAATGCATTAAAATTCTGCGTTGAACCTATATATAACGCGATGATTCCGGGAATTGCAAATATCAGAAAGAAAAAGTCATTGTGCTCAAAAAAGCCCTGCGATTCTTTTTTATGATGATCTTTGTGCAGTGTCCACAGCAGACCATGCATGATGTATTTGTGCGTAAACCATGCGACACCTTCCATTGCAAGAAAAGCGGCAATCACTATCAGTATATTCGTAATCATAAGCTTTATTTAATCGTGGCGTATTTCAATTTAAGGGAACCAAGCAGCAATTTCTCGTCGGGTTCGAGAAATTTGGAATCGCTCATAATCCGGATAATAAATTGTTTCAGTCTGATATCATAAATCTCCTGAATATTATCTATTATGAATTCCTTATCTGAATCGATTTTGTCACTGTACCGCAAAAAAGCCGGCGCGTTCGACTGTGCCATAAATCGCAGCAACCGCAATTCAATATTTTTTGAATCAAGTGCTATGGCCTGCTCCAGCATCCGTTTCCCCTTATTGAAATGCGAGAGTTTTGCCAGCGGATTGGATGCGTATTTAGCCATTATCATCATTGCACTTGCCCTGTAGCCAAACAACAAAGGATCATTAAAATCGACGTCGTTTAATAAAGAACACATTTTGACATTTGCCGATTCTTCGACGCCTGCTTTTACATAAAGCGTCCGTATCATTTTGATATCGACATCGTTTGCAGTTGCGGCCGGCAATGTGCAAAATGACAATAGTGCTATAATTATATATTTGATCATATCAGTTTCATTTTATATTGTATAAGGCTGTTTAGCATCAATCCCATCTTTTGTGTGTTGTTGATGCGTACCCGTTCTTTAAGGATCCTCGCTGCGGGAACGCGTTTGATTTTTTTGAACAATGAATAGTAGTAAACATACGCCAGATATACGCCACCCTTACAACAAGCGGGCAACATCTTGATCCCTTTGAGCGCTTCCTTAAAGTCCTGTTCGATTTCCAATTCTATTTGTGTTTTTTCATCCGATCTGAAGGTTTGGAAGTCAACCGATGGAAAATAATTCCTTCCGAGAATGACGTAATCGTCTTTCATATCACGAAGAAAATTTACTTTTTGAAATGCTGCGCCAAGTTTCATTGCATAAGGCTTTAGTCTTTGAAACATCTGGTCATCGTTCTGGCAGAACACATGAAGGCACATCAGTCCGACAACTTCGGCAGAACCAAAAATATACGTATCAAATTTATCGCGCGTATAGGTCACCTTTTCGAGATCCATCTGCATGCTATCGAGAAACTGATCGATCAGTTGTAAGTCGATAGCATAACTATGAACCACTTTCTGAAAGGAATTTAAAATTGGGTTCGTTGAAATACGGCCGGCAATAGCATCATTGGTTTCAATCCTGAATTTTTCAAGCAGCGTTCTCTTGTCGAAGCCCTCGAAACTGTCGACGATTTCATCGGCAATGCGTACAAAACCATAAATAGAATAAATGGAATTGCGAATCGACGGACTCAAGAAATAGATGCCCAATGAAAAACTGGTGCTGTACCTTTGCGTGGTTATTTTGCTGACTTCTACAGACAGGTCGTCGTAAATCTTTTTCATAAATCAGACTTTAAGGTTTTTTAATAATTGTGCAGCGGCAAGTTTGCCCGAGATTATTGCAGGTGGGACGCCGGGTCCCGGAACAGTGAGTTGGCCTGAATAATACAGGTTTTTTATTTTGGAATTTTTTATTTTCGGCTTCAGGTTTGCAGTCTGACGTAATGTATTCGCGAGGCCGTAAGCATTCCCTTTATACGAATTGTAATCCGCTTTAAAGTCGGCTACGCAATAACTTTTCATAAAATCGATCGAATCGGCCAGCGGTTCACCTACATGACGCTCGAGCCGCGAAATCAAATCCTTAAAATATTTTTCGCGAAGCTGTTCAGAATCGTCCAAATTGGTTGCGATCGGCATCAAAAGGAATAAATTTTCATGACCCGCAGGCGCTATGTGATCGTCCGATTTCGACGGACAGCAAACGTAGAACAGCGGTTTTGTTGGCCATTTCGGACTTTTATAAATTTCTTGTGCATGAAGATCAAGATCGTTCTCAAAGAAAAGCGTGTGATGTGACAGCTGCTTGACTTTTTTATTTAATCCGAGAAAAAATATCAGACATGACGGGGCGAAAGTCTTTTTCTCCCAATATTTTTCGGTATAATTTCGGTCTGCGGGTTTAAGCAGGTTATTTTCAACATGATGATAATCGGCAGATGCAACTACGGCATCGTACACAATTTCCTTCCCATCGACAATCACTCCACGGGCCACGTGATTTTGATGCGTAATCTGAGTAACGGGCGAGTTCAGATGGAATGTTGCGCCTCGGGCCTCTGCAATTTTTGCCATTGATTCGACAACCTTTCCGAATCCGCCTTCGGGATACCAAGTCCCAAGTTTCAATCCTGCGTAATTCATTAAACTATAAAGTGCCGGTGTGTCTTTTGGCATCGCACCGAGAAAAAGCACTGGGAATTCCATCAACGCAATGAGTTTCGGATTGCTGAAATAGCGGCGGACATGCTTACTGAATGACGAAAGCAAATCCAGGTTGACTGCTCCTTTCAGAAAATCCAAATCAAAAAATTCAGTAACCGACAGACCCGGCATATTTTCAAGGTTCTTCATGCCAACCTCGTATTTGTACTGCGCATCTTTCATAAATCGGCGTAGTTGTGTAGCGCTTCCTGCTTCTATGCGTTCAAACATGTTGCACAAATCTTCAAATTCTGACGGAACGCGCATTAAATCATTGCCAGGAAATACGATATCAAAAGACGGATCGAGAAGCTTCAGATTGTAGAAATCGGAAACGGTATGACCAAAATCGGCAAAGAATTTTTCAAACACATCGGGCATCCAATACCAGCTCGGACCCATGTCGAATACATAACCGTCGGTCATTAGCTGTCTGGCACGGCCGCCAATAGTCGCATTTTTCTCATATACATGTACCTCATGCCCGGCATCCGACAAATAGCAAGCCGCACTTAAACCTGAAAATCCCGAACCAATTACTGCTATTCGCGCCATATAAAATATTAATAGAGAATTTGCTGCATATCGTCAATCTGCCGTATCCATAATACGCGGTCACTTAATTCAAGTTGGCCAACCAATTTTTCATTACCGCTTATGTAAATCATGCCTCGCGGGAAAATTTTTTCGATTTCAGACAAGTACAGCTCCACGTCTCTAGGCCTGTCATAATGTACGAAAAATAATAAAACAAATTCAGGGTCAATGCGTTCGATTGCCGCGCCCAAAGTTGGAAGCGGTACATTTGCACCTAGTGAAATCACATCGAATCCATTATTTTTTAAAATGAACTGTGCAAACAGCAAACTGATTTCATGAAATTCATCTTCGGGAAGAAATAGCAGCCCTTTTTTATTTTCAGCATTTGGCGTCGGAAGCGCATCAATCTCTGCAATTAGCTTTTGACGGATCAAATTTGACATGAAATGTTCCTGCGCCGGTGGCAGAACGTCGGACGACCATAGCAATCCAATTCGGTTGAGCAACGGATATATTATATTTTTATAGGTAATGAACAGGCCAGATTTTGCTATGCAATGGGTTAGAATGCTGCAAAATGCTCGCTCATTAAACTCCATCCCGGCCGAAATAAGCTGCGGGATAAAGTGTGAAAGATTCTGATTGCTGTCCAAATTGTACAGTTCGCCAATCTTTTGATTAAGATCGGCATCGCTGCTTCCGCCAATTTCAGAAATTTTATAACCTGCGTCCTGCAGACTTACAATATTTAAAATCCTTCGCAAGTCGACCGAATCATATGTCCGCGTATTCCCATCGGTTCGTTTTGGGCGCAACGCATTGTAACGCTGCTCCCACATGCGGATCGTAAAAGGTTTTATTCCGGAAAACTGCGAAAGTTGAGCTATACTAAACGAATCCACTTGTTTAACTTTTTATAAAAATACTTAAACAAAGAGGAAGTTCGCCTTAAATTCTTGTTAATGTTTATTGCTTTTCGGGCAGGTATTTCCAATATCTTTTTGGGACATGCTGAATGTGCAGCCTCAAGTTTTTACGCGCAGGTATGTTTGTGCTTTTAAAATAATCCTTCCAAAGCAACGAGTAGAGCGCTTCCTGATCTGCGGTCAATTCCGAATCCAGGAAGGTTGCCGGTTTTATTTCCGGATTAACATCCAGCCGAATTTCCTCGACAGTTGACAGATCGTAGTACAATCCGTAATTACGCCTGACATCGTATATAATCCATCTCTGATTGGCAAACCGGTTTTTGAAAAAGTCGGCGATAAGTGGGAGCACATTATAATCGGGTTCGACCGGCGCATAAAAAATCCCGTCGGCCGTTTCCTGAAATCGTATAAAGGCTTTCATCCGATGTCTTTCCCGATTGACGCTTTTGTCAATTTTGGAAATTGCAATAACTGATGGATGGCCGTAATTGATTTCGACACCTTTGGAATTATCGAAAACGTAGCGCGAAAAGTCAAACAAATGCTGAAACGCGGCCTCGGTTTCAGACAGGTAGGCGTTATGAAAGCGACGTAACCAGTCGGCGGATAGTTTTTTCCGCAATCCGTTCCAAACGCGATTGGCTTTATTTTCATCCGAGATGATTTCAATACAATCGTCGATCAGCGCGGGCTGATAATTTGTAAGCGACACAATTCTGACGTTTTGCGGCTTACGGTCATAAAATTCAAAGACCGCAGTCAGCAAGCCTTCGAAAGACCCGTCAAAAACATACGATTCCATTAAAATAACGTGAGTTGATTCGGCGGTATCTTTAGATATTTACTGTTGTTTTCAGTCAATATCAACTGTTTTACGTGCATCGGTTCGGGCGAATTGAGTTGGAAAATGCTGTCGGCACATCTGATGAAGTGGCGTGCCCTATTGTATGCAATCCCGATTTTCTTGAGTTGATCGGACCGCAATTTACCGAACTTCCGTGCCTGAAAAATTTTCTTTGCCGACGAAACACCGATTCCCGGTACGCGCAACAGCATGCGATAATCAGCAGTATTGACATCAACCGGAAAGTGCTCCATATTGCGGAGCGCCCAGCTTAATTTAGGATCGATATCTATATCAAGATGCGGATTTTGGGGATTCAGCAACTCCCTGACATCGAAACCATAAAACCGCATCAGCCAATCGGTTTGATACAATCTATTCTCGCGTAATAATGGCGGTTGACTTCCGATGATTGGCATTCGATTGTCGTAACTTATTGGGATGTATCCGGAGTAATAGACACGTTTCAGGTCAAATGTCTTGTAATAGTCGCTGGCGCTGTACATAATTTCCATGTCGGTTTCAGGAGTTGCGCCAATAACCATTTGCGTACTTTGTCCTGCAGGTACAAATTTTGGAACGCTGCGAATGATTTTTCGCTCGTCGGCCAACGCGATTTTTCGCTGCTGGATGAAGCCCAGCGGTTTTTTTACTTCATCATGCGACTTTTCCGGAGCAAGCAATTTGAGTCCTTTTTCCGTTGGCATTTCGAGGTTGATGCTCATGCGATCGGCATAAAGGCCCGCTTCATTGAGAAGTTCTTCACTGGCGCCTGGAATGGTTTTCAGATGTATATAACCGTTAAAGTTGTGCTCCAACCGTAATTTCTTCGCGATGCGAACGAGACGTTCCATCGTAAAATCGGCGTTTTTGAAAATCCCGGAACTTAAAAAAAGTCCTTCAATATAATTACGACGATAAAAATTCATGGTCAGCTCCACGACTTCCTCTACCGTAAATGCAGCACGTTTTACGTCATTGCTTTTTCGCGACACACAAAACGCACAGTCGAAAATACAATGATTTGTCAGTAAGATTTTAAGAAGTGATACACAGCGTCCATCTTCTGTATATGAGTGACAGATGCCTGCACCATTACTGTCGCCAAGACCTTGAGATGTATTTTTGCGATTGCTTCCACTTGACGAGCACGAGACATCGTATTTGGCGGCATCGGCTAGTATGGTAAGCTTTTGGCGAATTTTGTCAGACATTTTCGGAACTTTATTTAGGGAAGGCAAAGGTCGCAACAATGGTGCCAACTGATATATTGGAAATCGTTAAATATTCTGCAATAAATAATTGGGATAAAGAAATGGTTAATACTTAATATAAGTTGATTTGTATTGCTAGATAACCTACTTTTGCGCAGTTAGTAATGAACTTCTAATCAACTGTTTTAAAAGATAAAAAGCGTGGGGAGGCTGGATTCCAATATAATACGGAATTTAATTTATATTACAAAATATTTTGCTAGAAAGATTTTTTATTTACTTTTACAGCCTATGAGGATGCACCCTAGATTTATTTTAACCTTACTAACATTACTTGGAGCTTACGTTAATTGCGTTGCTGCGCCCGGACCGCCACCGCCCCAAGTACCGCCCGTGCCGCCTGGTTTTCCTATAGATGGAGGATTGGTAGTGTTGTTGTTGTGTGGTTTGATCTATGGTGTAATTACAGTATATAAGCGCGAAAACCACGCAAGATCTGAACGTCAATCATAAGGATATAAAGCAACATTTTAGTTGCTTTTTTTATGCAACCGGGCGACATATTTCCCGATAACATCAAATTCCAGATTTACTTTCGAACCGATTTCGAGCATTCTAAAGGTCGTATGCTCGTATGTATAAGGTATGATCGCTACGCTAAAGTAGCCATTTTCTGAATCCACAACCGTAAGGCTTACGCCATTTATTGTAATCGATCCTTTATTGATGGTTACATTCCCTGATTTCTCGTCGTATTCAAAGGTATAATACCAACTTCCATCAGCATCTGTAATTTTTGTGCACGTGCCGATCTGATCAACGTGGCCCTGTACGATATGGCCGTCGAGCCGGTCGCCCAGTCTCATTCCCCGTTCAAGGTTGATTTTATCTGAAATTTTCCATTCACCGATATTTGTCTTATCGATGGTCTCCCGTATCGCGGTCACAACAAAGTCTGAACCATCAATTGAAACAACGGTAAGACAAATGCCATTATGTGCCACGCTTTGGTCAATTTTGAGTTCAGAGGTAAATGGCGCAGTAACTGTTATGTGCAGGTTGTCGCCTTCTTTTCTCAAATCCTTGACAGTTCCTAGCGTTTCGATGATTCCGGTAAACATTCTTAGGTTTTATTTACTAAATTTGCTCATCAAAATTAGGAATAAATATCTAGGACCTATGACCAAAAAAGCAGAAAATATTATCGTTGGAATTTCAGTCGGCGATTTAAATGGTATCGGTAGCGAAATCATTTTAAAGACGTTTGAAGATTCCCGGATGCTCGAGCTGTGTACGCCGGTCATTTTCTGCAACGTCAGGATATTGTCATTCGTAAAAAAGACATTTGAATCTTCTTCTATCCTGCACGGAATTGATTCCATAGACCAATTGGTCACCGGAAAAATAAATGTGCTGAATGTATGGAAAGAATCGGTCGAGATAAATTTTGGAGTGAATGACGATAACGTAGGCAAATATGCCATTAAATCCTTCACTGCGGCAGTGGCTGCTTTGAAGCAGGATCAGATAGATGTTTTGGTGACAGCGCCGATCAACAAATACAATATCCAGGCAGAAGATTTTCAATTTCCGGGTCATACTGACTATCTGGACCGCGAACTTGAAGGTGACGCATTGATGTTTATGGTGCAGGATAACCTACGCGTCGGACTCCTGACCGATCATATTCCCGTCACCGAAGTGTCGTCTCATTTAACCGAAGCACTGATCCGAAAGAAAATAGAGACTGTAAAAATGTCGCTCAATCGGGATTTCAGAATCAACAAACCTAAAATCGCGGTTCTTGGCTTGAATCCGCATGCAGGCGATGGCGGTGTAATCGGGAAGGAGGACGATTTGATTCTAAAGCCCGTCATCAGGAATATGTTTGAAAATGGCACAATGGTTTTTGGGCCTTATCCTGCAGACGGTTTTTTCGGAAGCGGACAATATGAAAAGTTTGATGCGGTAATCGCGACTTATCACGACCAAGGGTTAATTCCATTCAAGACTTTGTCGTTCGGAAGCGGGGTCAATTATACGGCAGGACTTAATAGAATTCGGACTTCACCCGATCATGGCACGGCATACGACATTGCAGGAAAAGGAATCGCTGATCACAATTCGTTCAAAGAAGCCGTATATCTTGCAATTGATATCTATCATTCGCGCATCCAATACGAAGAGATTATTAAAAACCCATTGAAAATCAAGGAAAAACACCTCGAATCAAAAAAAGGATAATTACCTTTTGAAATTATAAATAATGTTTATCTTTGCACTCCGTTTCGAATATCTAGAAATGGACAAATGGTTGTTATAATGAAAAAGCTAAATGAATTTTTAATTCCGTTTGTGGGATTAAAATTAGGAAAACACCAATTTGATTTTCAGATAGATAAAGGGTTCTTTGAGAACTTTGATTACGACGAGTTTGAAGCTTGCGATATTAAAGTCAACGTGGTATTGGAAAAGAAGAGTACCATGCTCGAGCTTGACATCAAGCATAAAGGTACTGTTTATGTGCCTTGTGATCTGACAAGTGAAATGTTTGACCTTCCCATCAAAGGAAAAATGAAGATGGTTGTGCAGTTTGGGGAATCGTACAATGACGATAATGACGAATTGCTGATTATTCCGCATGGCGAGCACCAGATAAACATCGCGCAGATGATTTATGAAATGATTGCACTGTCAGTACCCTTAAAAAGGGTTCATCCCGGCATTAAAGACGGGACGCTGCAAACGCCGGCGCTGGAAAAACTCAATGAACTGCGGATGACCGAAAAGGAATTGAAGAATACAAAAGAAGCAGAAGATACAGACCCGCGCTGGGACGAATTAAAGAAACTATTAACGGATAAATAATATAGTAAAATGGCACATCCTAAAAGAAAAGTCTCCAAAACAAGAAGAGATAAAAGAAGAACACATTACAAAGCTACGGCTGCTACAATCGCTACTTGTCCAATAACAGGAGAGGCACATCTATACCACAGAGCATACTGGCACGAAGGTAAAATGTACTACAGAGGACAGGTTGTTATCGACAAGCAGGTTGCTGTTGCTTAATACATTATAGCAGAAGACTTCTAAACTCTCACCATGTGGGAGTTTTTTTTGTTGGTGACAACTTCAATACGTTTAGGCATCTTCAATATTAGATTTAGAAATTTTTTTTGTAATTTCAACATCTTTTCTGATACGCTATCAGCAAGGAAAATAAAAAATCCTATGAGTAAAATAACAGCGGCAATCACAGCTGTCGGAGGTTACGTTCCTGACTACGTACTCTCCAATCAAATCCTTGAATCGATGGTCGATACCAATGATGAATGGATAACTTCAAGGACCGGGATAAAAGAAAGACGAATACTCAAAGACGCCTCGAAAGGCACTTCTTACCTAGCCATAAAAGCAGCACAGGATCTTATTTCCAAATCAAAAATAGATCCCGCTGAAATCGATATGGTCATCATGGCCACAACTACACCCGACATGCCCGTTGCATCTACAGGAGTTTTCGTCGCCACCGAAATTGGCGCGGTAAACGCTTTTGCATACGATCTTCAGGCAGCATGCTCGAGTTTCCTATACGGAATGTCGACCGCAGCGGCCTACATCGAATCGGGACGATATAAAAAAATTCTGTTGATCGGTGCCGATAAAATGTCGTCGATCATAGATTATACCGACCGTGCGACATGCATCATTTTTGGCGATGGCGCCGGCGCCGTATTATTCGAACCAAATAATGAAGGCTACGGAATGCAGGACGAATTTCTGCGTTCGGACGGCATCGGACGTGAATATCTAAAAATCGACGCAGGTGGTTCAATCCTGCCCCCGTCAAAAGAAACGGTCGAAAACCGTCAGCATTTTGTTTTTCAGGATGGGAAAACCGTCTTCAAATATGCCGTTACAGGGATGGCCGACGTCAGCGAAAAAATCATGGAACGCAACCAGTTGACAAATCAAGATGTCGATTGGCTGATTTCGCACCAGGCAAACAAAAGAATTATTGATGCAACCGCAAACAGGATGGGGCTTGACGATTCAAAGGTGCTTGTCAATATCCAACGATATGGAAACACAACATCGGGTACATTGCCATTGCTACTGAGCGATTTTGAAAATAAATTCAAAAAAGGAGATAAGCTTATATTTGCTGCTTTTGGCGGCGGATTTACATGGGGTTCCATTTACTTGACTTGGGCCTACAACAAAAATTAAACAACCAAATACAAATATCATGGATATTAGAGAAATTCAAAACCTTATCCGGTTTGTAGCCAAATCAGGTGCTACCGAAGTGAAATTGGAAATGGACGATTTCAAAATCACCATCAAAACAACGAATGAGAACGCAGCACCTGAAGTGACGTATATGCAAGCTCCAATGGGAGTACTTCCTCAGGCAGCAGCACCACAACCCGCGGCTCCTACAAGTCCGGCGACCGCAGAACCCGCAGCGGCAGGTGATGACAATTCAAAATACATTACTGTAAAATCGCCGATTATCGGTACGTTCTATAGAAAACCCGCACCTGACAAACCTGTATTTGTTGAAGTTGGCAGCACTATCGCGAAAGGGGACGTACTTTGCGTAATTGAAGCAATGAAGCTGTTCAACGAAATAGAATCGGAATATGCTGGAAAAATTGTAAAAATCCTGGTCGACGATATGTCGCCGGTAGAATTCGACCAGCCATTATTCTTAGTGGATCCATCATAACCCATAAAATCCAATACCTAAATCCCAATCCAATTTTTGGAATTTGAGTTTTGGAATTTTTAATTTTTAAAAAGATGTTCAAAAAAATACTAATTGCGAATAGGGGCGAGATCGCGCTGCGAATCATCAGGACCTGCCGTGAGATGGGAATCAAAACAGTCGCCGTTTATTCGACTGCCGATGCCGAAAGCCTACATGTGCGTTTTGCAGATGAAGCGGTTTGTATCGGCCCGCCGCCAAGCAACCTTTCGTACCTTAAAATGTCAAATATCATCGCAGCGGCAGAAATCACGAATGCCGATGCGATTCACCCAGGTTACGGCTTCCTTTCTGAAAATGCGAAGTTTTCGAAAATTTGCCAGGAACACGGAATAAAATTTATTGGCGCTTCTCCCGATATGATCGACCGAATGGGCGACAAGTCGTCGGCGAAAGCCACGATGAAGGCAGCGGGAGTGCCTTGTGTACCCGGTTCTGACGGACTTCTCGAATCCTATGAGCAGGCTAAAAAACTTTCTGCCGAAATGGGTTATCCTGTTATGCTGAAAGCAACTGCCGGTGGTGGTGGTAAAGGAATGCGCGCTGTCTGGAAAGAGGAAGAATTATTGAAAGCGTGGGAAGGTGCGCGTCAGGAGTCGGCTGCAGCATTCGGAAACGATGGCATGTATCTCGAAAAACTGATCGAAGAACCACGCCACATCGAAATCCAAATTGTGGGCGATGCC
>JAEYZX010000022.1 GCA_023427845.1 Bacteroidota bacterium | reverse complement strand
GGGTGCGGTTGTGCAAAAAAGCGCGGACACTTTCGAGAATCACAGCCACGCCCGAAGCATCGTCGGCAGCACCGTGCGAATACGAATGCGGGGCGCTGTCATAATGCGAAAGCAATACCAGTGCTTTTGAATTTGAAGTTCCTTTAATCTTCGCAATTATGTTTTTCGATTTGACCAGATTTCCCCAATCCGTCAAAGTCGTCCCTTCCTGGATCTGCGTTTCGAGTCCGAGTTTCTGCAATTCGCGTTGCAGGTACATTGCGACAGTCTCGTGGTTTTGCGAACCTACGTAATGTGGGTCCTGCGCGATTATTTTTACGTGTTCAAGGGCTCTTTTAGAGGAAAATTCTGAAAGTGGAGGCACAGTTTCGGAGATCCACTGAGGCATCATCGCAAAATAGGTCACCGCTATGATCGCAATAATAAACAATGCCTGAAGCGGAGAAGTGTAATTTCTTTTCATCAAACAAGGTGGGGTTTTAGTTCTCTCTTGACTAACATGTAGTAGTCGTTTTCCAGAACCATATAGCCCTGGTCGTATAAAAAGTAATACGTATTTCCCGTTTTGGTTTTCAAAATATTCGTGAAAAAATCAAAATCGAATCCTTTGCTTAAAAGTTTTGTCCGCGTGGTTTTGGTCTTACCATCCGGATTTAATGAAGCTAATATACGGTAATTCTTACGCAACTTGTTGTTTACGTTGCGCATGAAGTTTGTGCTGTCTTTGTTGATCTTATTGTTGAACGCATTCCGGCAGCCGTCGCCGCAGAATTTCTTATCCTCGCGCCCGAATATCTTTTCCCCACATTCAAGACAATTTTTCATGATTTTGGCTTCGCTTGTTTCAGTTTATTGATTCGGTATAGATCGTGGCGACGGTCTTTCATGATCCGCACGCTTCCATGCTCGTGCAGTTTTCGCAATAGATCCAAATCGACATCTACAATAAGCGTCATTTCGGTGTTAGGCGTTGCTTCAGCCTTTACGCCATTGCTCGGAAATGCAAAATCGGATGGTGTAAACACAGCAGTCTGCGCATATTGGATATCCATATTATTTACTCTCGGAAGGTTTCCAACGCAGCCCGCAATCGCAACGTAGCACTCATTTTCGATAGCGCGTGCCTGTGCGCAACTTTTTACCCGCGTATACCCGTTTTGCGTGTCGGTAAGGAACGGGACAAACAGGATTTCCATACCTTCATCGGCCATCAGGCGAGCCATTTCGGGAAATTCAACATCGTAACAAATCATAATGCCGATTTTTCCGCAATCGGTATCGAATGTCTTGATTTCGGAACCGCCTTTCATTCCCCAATACTGTACTTCATTTGGCGTCACATGGATTTTTGTGTACATCTCATAAGTTCCGTCGCGTTTGCAGAGGAATCCAACGTTATACAAATCGCCGTCTTCCATATAGGGCATGCTTCCGGTAATGATGTTGATATTGTACGAAATCGCGAGTTCCTGGAATTTCCTGCGTATCGGTTCGCAATATCGTGTAATCTCGCGTATCGCATCCGCTTCTGACAAATGGTTGAAATCGGCCATAAGCGGCGCAATGAATAATTCCGGAAAAAGCGCGAAATCGCAGCCATAACCTGACACGACGTCGACAAAAAACTCCGATTGTTCGAAAAGCGCCTCGACATTTGCTAGTGGCCGCATCTGCCATTGCACAAGTCCGAGGCGTACAACCGATTTTCTGACATTGATCAGCGCCGGACTCTCATCATAATAGATGTTGTTCCATTCAAGGAGCACGGCATAATCCTGTGAACCCTTATCGCCCGGAAGGTAATTTTTTAAAATCTTGAGTACGTGAAAATCGTTGCTGAGCTGAAACGACAAAACCGGATCGTATAATTCTTTGCTCTTTACTTTGTCGATGTATTGTTTCGGCGTGATTTCGCCGGCATATTGAACATAATTCGGAATCCGGCCCGCAAAAACTATTGCCTTCAAATTCAATTGTTCGCATAGTTCCTTGCGCGTATCATACAAGCGGCGGCCTAACCTGAGGCCGCGGTATTTGGGATGAATGAACACGTCGATTCCGTATAAAATGTCACCTTTTGGGTTGTGTGTCGAGAAGGTATAATTCCCTGTTATCGAGGCATAATCATGCTTTGCCAGTACTTTGTTCTCGGAGACTATAAGCGACAATGCCGACCCGACAACCTTATCATCGACAAGTATGACCAATTGGCCTTCGGGAAAAATGCGTAACAAATTTTCGATGTCGCGCTCGCTCCAATACGAATTCTCCATTTCGCTGTATGCCTGCACCATCGAGATTTTCAGCTCCTTATAATCTTCGATTCGTAAATTCCGTAATTCAACCTTATTAATTTCCGTCTGCATAAAATCAATTTTTTCTGAAAGGTAGCGATTTCCGTTTACAAACGGTTACAAACAACTACAAATGTTTTATAACCGATTAATAGTCACAATACTAAACAATTTTGCGATGTTGATTTGCTGAAATTTAGTTCAGTAGAATCCTCACACTTTTATAAACCATTTAAATTTTTACACGCCATGAGTACACTCAGAAACAAAGTCCAATTAATTGGCAACGCAGGAAACGATCCCGAAGTCATCACTACAGAATCGGGTAAAAAGCTGGCAAAACTTACAATCGCCACCAACGAAAGTTACAAAAACGAAAGCGGGGAAAAGATTACCGACACCCAATGGCACAATCTCGTTGCGTGGGGCAAATCCGCAGAAATCGTTGAAAAGTATGTAACAAAAGGAAAGGAAGTAGCCGTTGAAGGCAAACTGACCCACAGAAGTTACGAAGACAAGAATGGCGACCGGAAATATTTCACCGAAGTTGTCGTAGGTGAATTGTTGCTGCTGGGAAAATAAAGGAAATGCCGTCAGTTTAAGTAGCTGGCGGCTATCTTAAACCTTCAATTACAGCAACGACATCGGTAATTTTGGTAAGGCTCCGAAAATTTTTATGTACGACTTTATGATCGATGCGCTCATGTGCCCATGTAGTATGAAAAGGAATATGGACAGCGAATCCGCCGATTCCCAATACAGGCAGCACATCAGATTTTAAGGAATTCCCTACCATGAAAAATTCCTCGGGCTGAATATCCAGACGTTTTACGAGGTCTTCGTAATCGGCTTCCTGTTTATCCGACATGACTTCGATGTGGTGAAAGTAATGGCCCAGACCCGAATTGTGAAGCTTGCGTCGCTGGTCGAGCAAATCGCCTTTAGTCGCAACCACAAGCTTGTATTTACCGTGCAATGCCTGTAATGTTTCTTCTACACCGTCTAATAGTTCAATCGGTTTTTGAAGCAGTTCTTTGCCGTAACCGATTATTTTTTCCACTGCATCAATGCTGATCGTGTTGTTCGAAACGCGCATTGCTGCTTCGATCATTGACAAAATGTATGCTTTAATTCCGTAGCCATAGAGTCCGAGATTGCCGATTTCAACGCGAAACAATTCCTGTTCGAGACTTTTTTGCGACAGGTAATCGCTCATAAGTTCGCAGAATTTCTGTTCAGTTTCCTGAAAATAGGGTTCATTGACAAACAATGTATCGTCTGCATCAAAACCGATTACCTTAATTTCCATGCGGATTAATTTATGGTTTCACCGTTGCCGACTTCAGCATCCGGGTTTACAAAAACCAGTTTTCCTTGGGCGTTGGTTGTCATCAAAATCATTCCCTGGCTTTCAACACCACGTAGATTTCTCGGAGCAAGGTTGACCAGGACCGTGACTTTCTTGCCAACAACTTCATCGGGAGAAAAACTTTCTGCGATTCCTGATACAATTGTGCGGACATCAATTCCGGTATCAACTTTCAGAATAAGCAATTTGTTTGCTTTAGGCATTTTCTCAGCTTCGACGATCGTGCCCACGCGTAAATCCATCTTTGCAAAATCGTCATACTGGATAACGTCTTTCTGTGGTTCTGCTTTTTTATTTTCTGCTGTGTTCATCGTTTTGGTGGCTTCTAATTTGTCGATCTGTTTCTGTATTTCTTCATCTTCAATCTTTGCAAACAGCAGTTCGGCCTGATTGATCTTGTGATTTGGCAAAAGATGTTCAAATGTGTCGGACACAGAACTCCATGTCAGCTTTTGTCCGATGTTTAGAATCCTTGTCAATTTAGCCGCGGTAAAAGGTAAAAACGGTTCAGACAAAACACTTAATGCTGCCGATAGCTGCAATGCGACATACATCTGGGTTTTTACACGCTCGGGATTGTCTTTCATCATCTTCCACGGTTCTTCATCGGCAAGGTATTTATTGCCCAAACGCGCAACATTCATCAGCTCGCCAAGCGCCTCGCGAAAACGGTAACGCTCAATCGAACTTGAAATAACGGCGGGATACGCTTTTAATTCGGCCAAAACCTGCAAATCAACATCCGTAAATTCGTTAGGCTGGGGAACCACCCCGTCGTAATATTTGTTTGTAAGCACAACGACGCGGTTAATGAAATTCCCGAAAATCGCTACGAGCTCGTTGTTGTTTCGCGCCTGAAAATCCTTCCAGGTAAAATCGTTGTCCTTGGTCTCCGGGGCGCTCGACGTCAATGCATATCGC
>JAEYZX010000093.1 GCA_023427845.1 Bacteroidota bacterium | reverse complement strand
TCCGCGGCGGTATAGACTCCGATACGCTGTGCAGAATCGGAAAAATGTTCGAAAGCGGTACCTATTTTTTCGCCGGATTCACGCAGGAATTGCGCCGGCATAATGATTTTTTGTTTCATCATGTATTGGAACGCAAGCATCATTTCGCTTGGATCGACTTCAAAAATCTTGTTTACGAATTCGCTGTAAGCGTGATGATGCCGCATTTCATCGCCCGCAATCATTTTACAGATTTTGGAAAGTTTTTTATCGCCATAATTTTTGGCAAGCTGTCCGACGCGGTTATGAGAGATGTATGTTGCCAGTTCCTGGAAACTCGTGTAAACAAAGTTTTTGTATGGATCGCGGCCGGTTCCGATATCAAATCCGTCGGCAAGCAGGTGCTGCGTTGTCATTTCAATTTCACGCATGTTGACCCGCCCCGAGAGATAAAGATATTTGTTTAATAAGTCGCCATGACGATTTTCCTCGCTGGTCCAATGACGCACCCATTTTGACCATCCATTACCTTCGATCTGATCGACACCTTCAACATCCATCAACCAGGACTCGTATGTTGGCAATGCTTCTTCGGTAATCATATCACCAATAAGCACAACCCAGAAATCGTACGGCAGTTCTTTTGCAATTTCGCGCAGTTCGCTGACTTCCTCGAAAAAATTTTCGTTTTCCGAGTCGGGCAAAAAATCCGACGGCTGCCAGATTTGCTCAACAGGGATCAGATATTGGTCGACGAAAGTATCGATGTTCTTTTCAAGGAACTGCATCACTTCCAGACGTATATTTTTAATTGACATCTATTTTTATTTAGTTCTTATTCCGTTTTTTATTGCCGTTTCCGTACGCTGCATCAATTCTTCAAAAGGCGTCGATATTACCTGAATCGGCTCGTGGACTGTAAAGGTAAGACGATTTCCCAAACCAAGTGGGAAAAAACCGTATTTAACCATCTTCCACGAGTTGTTGATTGATACTGGAACCACATAGGCGGATGGCGCATATTTGCACAGTATTTTCAATCCGCTTTGAGCAAATTCTTTGGGTTTACCATCCCGGCTTCGGGTTCCTTCAGGAAAGATTACGGCTGCTCTTTTATGTTTTTCAATATATTCCGACAATCCCTTTATGACCGGTATTGCTTGTTTCGGATCTTTTCTGTCGATCAGAACCGACCCACCGTGGCGTAAATTAAACGATACGCTTGGAATTCCTTTTCCGAGCTCTTTTTTGCTGACAAATTTCGGATGATGCTTTCTAAAAAACCAGATTATCGCGATTATATCATACAGGCTCTGGTGATTTGCGGCGAAAATGACTGGAACGTCATCAGGCACTAAATCCCTGTTTTGAACCTCGTAAGTAGTTCCCAAAACATGTCCGATCCGCAATAGAAAAAAATTCAGGTAATCGACACTTTTTTTATGCGCCTGGTATCCAAAAAGGCGAAGACAAATCCATTGGATCGGATGAAATACAACAAGTACCAGAATAAACAGCACTACTGCTATCAGTGATATCGGATACGAAATGATTTTTTGCATCATTGAAATTAAAGCTACAAAAATAGCAAATAAATGTAGATGTTTTTGGTAGGTTTTAACACCGTTTTTGCGTTGTTTGCCCGACCATTCGCTTAACAATTGATACAGAAATTCATCAAACCCGAATTGCAGAGCAGATTTAAATTTGATTACATAGTTTAAGGATTCCGGAGTAAACAACAACCCAAAGTCAGCACCATTCAGATAAAATATCAGCCATCCAGAATTTTGGGTTGTTTTATTCTGGAGCGCTACTTTGAAACTTGCCCCTAATGTCCACAACCGTTGATAAGTCGGTAGCCGCCACAGTAATACTTCAAAAAAAAGAAGTATTTTTACGCCAGCAACATTCAGTGAGAATAAACAACATTCCCTCTGATCCTAAGACAGTAGTAAACCCACAGATGAAAGAAAAGATGAGTTCAGAGAAAGAAGCCAAATTAAAAGCCCTGCAATTAACACTAGACAAGCTCGATAAAACATACGGAAAAGGGACCGTAATGAAAATGGGCGACAAAGCCATCGTTGAGGTTGAAACAATATCTTCGGGCTCACTGGGATTGGATTTGGCGCTAGGCGTTAACGGATATCCGAAAGGCCGCATAATCGAAATTTACGGACCGGAATCTTCCGGTAAAACCACGCTTACATTACATGCAATCGCAGAAGCACAAAAAGCGGGCGGAATCGCTGCGTTTATCGATGCTGAACACGCATTTGACAGAAGTTATGCCGAGAAATTAAATGTGGATGTTGAGAATCTGATCATTTCACAGCCCGACAATGGTGAACAGGCGCTTGAAATCGCAGAAAACCTTATCCGTTCAGGGGCAATCGATATTGTGGTCATCGACTCGGTCGCGGCACTTACGCCCAAAAGCGAAATTGAAGGCGAAATGGGCGATTCCAAAATGGGATTGCACGCGAGATTGATGTCGCAGGCATTGCGAAAACTTACAGGTACAATCAGCAAAACCAATTGCACCGTCTTTTTCATCAACCAGTTGAGGGAAAAAATCGGCGTGATGTTCGGAAATCCTGAAACCACCACCGGTGGAAACGCATTGAAATTCTATGCTTCTGTACGTTTGGATATCAGACGCTCTTCGCAGATTAAGGACGGCGACAATGTAATTGGAAACCGCACGAAAATAAAAGTCGTAAAAAACAAGGTTGCGCCACCATTTAAAACAGCAGAATTTGACATCATGTATGGTGAAGGAGTATCGAAGACAGGAGAAATCTTGGATCTGGCGGTCGAATTTGAGGTGATTAAAAAATCAGGTTCATGGTTCAGTTATGGCGATACAAAACTCGGCCAGGGCCGTGATGCGGTAAAACTGCTGATCAAAGACAATCCGGAACTGGCAGACGAACTGGAGCTGAAAATCAAAGCTTTAATCAAAGAAAACAACGACTAAATAATAAAGCCCTATTAAAATAGGGCTTTTTTTATTCAAATGACGCAACCTTTTGTATCAAAATGTATCTTCAATAGTACTAGAAATTGAATCAATGAAGAAATTAATGCTTTTGGCAGTTATGGTTTTTGCCCTAAATTCATGTAGTGTGGGCGACGACAGTAATCCGATTGCGGGATTCGCCATATTGGCTATTCAAAATGTACAAGTCCAGGAGACCTACCCGGTAAACGAAACTTCGGACATTTTGGTAACGTACTCACGGCCGACCGATTGTTATATTTTTGATGGTTTTGCGATTCAAAGCCAGGGAAACGTTTACACTATCGGAGTACAGGCAGTGCTGATGAATCAACCGACGTGTATGGACGACAGCATGAATACATTTCAAGTGCCTCTTGAATTCACGCCTCAGCACACAGGAGAATACATATTGAAATTTTACGCAGGAAGTGAGAATAATGAGCCACAATATTTGGAATATACAGTAACAGTTGAATAACATTTAAAGCCGATTCGACTTGGGTTTAGAACAACTTATACATGATTGCAAGAACAATGATATCAAAGCCCAGGAACAATTATACAATTTATTCGCCGCTAAATTGTTTGCTGTTTGCTTGAAGTATTCGCGCAACTATGCCGAAGCCGAAGATAATTTACAGGATGGATTTTTGATAATTTTCAAAAAAATCGGCCAGTTTACATTCAAGGGCTCATTTGAAGGATGGCTGAAGCGAATAATGGTCAACAATGTACTGCAACAGTACAGGACTACGAGTTTTTTGGAACTTGTTAACGACGATATCGCCGAAGAAGTTGAAGTTGAGATTGAAAGTGATTCAATTTCGATGGATTATTTAATGAAGATTATACAGGAGCTTCCGGACAGGTATCGACTGGTGTTTAATTTATATGTAATTGATGGGTATTCGCACAAGGAAATTGCAGATATGCTCGGAATTACGACTGGTACGTCAAAATCCAATTTAGCAAGAGCTAGGATAATTTTAAAGGATAAGATTGAAAAACAGAATGGAAGTCAGAAACTACCTTCGGCATGATGAGTGAAAAGAAAAACATAGACCGCCTTTTTCAGGAGAAATTCAAAGATTTTGAAGTGCTTCCTGCTGAAAATGTGTGGTCGGGAATCGAGGCCAAACTTAAGGAAAAGAAAAAGGAGCGAAAGGTTATCCCAATCTGGTTTAAAATGGCCGGGGTTGCCGCGGCGTTAATTATCGGGATGTTGATTTTTGTTGGCCCGGGAACAAATTTCGGAAATGGCGCTAACGAAATCGTTACTCAGCCATCCACGACAAATAGTGAAATACAGAATAACGATGCACTTGTAGAGACCGACAAGGTTGAAACGGAGCAGCAGGAAAAAATGAAAACACTTGAGCCGGTAAAAGAAAATGGTTATGCTACAGCACCGGATATCCGCAATACCGCAGACGACGATGCCAATCAGGAAAAATCAAGCAAGACCCATCGCAGACCGGCGAATTTCATAAAAAATAGTTCCGGCAATTTACGCCACGTGAAATCTGATGCTGCAACTGCAATTGCAAAAACAGAGGATTTACAGAATAACAAAAATTCGACCGATGTTATTCAAAATCCGCAAAGTCAGATTACTGCTTCTGGGAAAACTGACACTGAAAAATCAATCATTCCCGAACAAAAAAGGATTAGTGCAAGTGTTTCAGAAGAAAAATCGCAAATTGTTCAAAACAATTCGGCGAAAAATACTGTAGAGAAAACGACCGATGTAAGTCAAAACAACGGAATTAAAAATACTATCGTCGATCAGGCTGCCGACGAGAAAAAACTGGATACTGCAGCTATTGCTACTGTAGTACCCAATGCGCTGGAAGAATTGTTAAATGAAAAAGAAAACAAATCTGTTGCCAAAAACGAACCGAAATTAAATAGGTGGCAAATATCCACAAATGTTGCCCCTATTTATTTTAGTTCAACGTCGAACAATTCGCCTATCGACAGCAGACTTGCGCAAAACAGCAAAGATTTCAATACCGACCTTGCTTACGGAATCGGTGTCCGCTACTCCATCAATAAAAAGATCACGCTTCGAACCGGTGTCAATACCATCGGAATGGAGCAAACAACAAAGGACCTTGAATTTGCGCAGACATCCAACGCAAGATCATTGGCTCATGTTGACCCTAATATCAGAGGCCAAATGATCCAAATCGACAGCAAAATTGCCGACCCCAATGGTATGGCGCCCGACCCTGTCAACGGCCGAAAATTCTCATCAAGCATCAGCCAGCGCACCGGTTATATTGAGGTACCGCTGGAGATGTCATACAAGCTGATTGATAAAAAACTCACCGTGGAAGTTATCGGCGGATTCAGCACACTTTTTTTAAACGAGAATAGTGTTGCCCTGTTGTCGTCGGGACTTGACATGGAAATCGGTAAAGCCACGAATTTGAACGACATGCATTTTAGTACTAATTTAGGCGTTGGCCTTCGATACAATTTTTTGAAATCTTTTCAATTCAACGTTGAACCGATGTTTAAATATCAACTGAACACGTATACCAATTCCAGCAATATCAACCCGTATATGTTCGGTTTGTATACCGGAGTCAGTTACCGATTTTAAAATTGCTTCTTTTTATTTAGTTAAGTTGTTGGTTATTGCTTATCGGGCAATAACGAAAAGGGCGCCCTGGTTAGACGCCCTTTTTTTTATTCATGAATTTTAGTAATTGTTGGAGAATTGTTTCCCGTGTGCGGTGCTTGATTTCCTTCAAGTCCTTTTTGTTTTCTAGGCTTTTGCCATTTGTTTCAATAAAAGGGCTTATGTGAACGCGCATCAATCCCGGGCTGCCACTTAAAAAGCGATAAGAAAAACGTTCTTTATTATCGGCAAACGTAATCGGTACTATGGGGATTTGGTGTTCAATTGCAAGACGGAAAGCGCCGTCCTTGAACTCATCCAACAATAAAGTTTCATCATCGGGAACGCCACCCTCGGGAAAAATACAGATGCTGAGCCCTTGTGCAAGCCGCTTTTGGGCGCGGTTGAAAACCTCCATCCGGCTTTTGGAGCTTTTTCTGTCAACAAGTATGCAGGTGCGTTTATAGAAAAATCCGAACAACGGAATTTTCTGCAATTCCTTTTTTCCGACGAAAACAAACGGATTACGGGTTATGGCCAGCATCAGCATTATATCGGCCATCGAAGTGTGGTTTGCGACAAACATATAACTCTTGCCATATTCGGGTTCCTGTTCGCGTACGGTACGGTAATAAAATCCCATTCCAAATAAAATAAACCGAGCCCACACCCGTGCCATTACGAAAAAATAGGGATACCATTTCTCTTTAATAATCGAAATTATCAGAAACGGAAGCATTATCAGAATCGGGATTGCCAGCAAAATGTAGAACCAGACACGCCACAATACCCAGAAGACTGTTTTCAATATTTTCATAAATCCAAAAGTAGCGATTAGTGGTTAATCTTTGCCAAAAGAATTAACTTTGCCGAAACAGCTTTTTTCATGGCAAAAATACTTACCGGAATTCAAAGTACGGGAACTCCACATCTTGGCAATTTGCTTGGCGCGATTATTCCTGCAATCGAATTGTCGAATAATCCGGCAAATGAATCTTTTCTATTTATAGCCGATCTGCACTCGGCAACACAAATCAAGGATGCTGAAGTACTCCGCAACAATACTTACAGTACTGCAGCTGCATGGCTTGCCTGCGGCCTCGACATCGAAAAAGTGGTTTTCTACAGGCAATCAGATGTCCCGCAAACAGCAGAACTTACGTGGTATTTAAGCTGTTTTTTCCCGTATCAAAGACTTACGCTCGCACATTCGTTCAAGGACAAGTCGGGTCGGCTCGAAGATGTAAATGCCGGATTATTCAATTATCCGATGCTGATGGCGGCCGACATATTGTTATAC
>JAEYZX010000183.1 GCA_023427845.1 Bacteroidota bacterium | reverse complement strand
GGTTTTACTTTTTCACTCAACGAAATGAAAAACCAGTGGATCACCAAAACCCTGACTACGGTGTACAGGAATGGAGCTACCGATCCTGAAACGTTTAGCAGGTATCGCCATGGCAGGGACATCCATTTTTTTTACCATTTATTGTCAGCAGGCAAGGGGTATTACTTTAGCCAGCCACTAGGGAAGTACAATATTCATCCGGGTGGTGTAAACAGTATGAAGCAAGGGCGCGTGAATTCAAATGTCGCCTATAATTGTTACCGGGAATTGCACAAATTCAATAAAGATTCTTTTACCCGTGAAATGGCATTGAAGGCAACGCTGTCGTTATTGAACTACAACCTCTACAACGCCTATCCCGAAAATACGATTAAGCGAAACGTCATATTGTTTTCTGAAGCTGCCAGCCTCGCAAGTTCGGTCGCCGATGTTAAATTGCTTTTCAATGCTTTTATTCCGAAGTCACTAAAAAGTAAAGTTAAAAAAAGTCTGAAAAATAAGCGGTAGCACAATTTGTAACACCCTAACCAACTGTGGTGCTTCTTTCTGCAAATGACCTATATTTGCAAATCGCGTTCGAGCCGCAATTGATACAAGAAATATGAATATTACTCTAATAGCCGGTGCGCGGCCAAATTTCATCAAAATAGCCCCTATTGTACACGCAATAAAAAAGGCGCAGTCTGAAGGACAAAATATAAGTTACAGGCTTGTACACACCGGACAGCATTATGATGAGCGGATGAGCGCCACGTTTTTCCGCGATTTGAATATACCGCATCCCGATGCCAATCTCGAGTGTGGCGGAGGATCACAGGCCGAACAAACAGCGGCGATACTTGTGGCATTCGAAAAGGAACTTATAGCAAACCCGGCGGATCTTGTTTTGGTGGTTGGCGATGTTACTTCTACGATGGCTTGTGCGATCGTGGCTAAAAAACTAAATACGAAAGTAGCTCATGTTGAAGCGGGAATACGGTCATTTGACTTATCCATGCCGGAAGAAATCAACCGGATGGTCACCGACAGCATTACCGATTATTTCTTTACGACCAGCACCTTTGCCAATTCCAACCTCAGGCAAAATGGTGTAAATGCCGAGAATATTTTTTATGTGGGCAATGTAATGATCGACACTCTTGTCGCGAACCGGGCCAAATTTCAGAAGCCCGCCATATTCGGCAGTCTTGGACTTGACAAGGGAAATTATATTGTAATGACGTTACATCGGCCCGCAAATGTAGATCAGGGCGAAAAACTGAAGCAGCTTATTGATGAGATAATAATTAACGTTAAGGGATTGCCGGTTGTATTTCCGATACATCCGCGAACAGCTAAAATATTTACCGATCTCGGAATTGTCGCTCCAAACCTTCACATCATCGATCCTCTTGGATATATGGAATTTAATTATCTTGTCGAGAATGCAAAGGCCGTAATAACCGACTCGGGAGGAATTACCGAGGAAACTACGGTGATGGGAGTGCCCTGCCTGACGCTTCGAGACAACACCGAACGGCCTGAAACAATCGAGACCGGCACCAATATGCTGGTCGGAACCGATCCGGCCAATATAAAGCCAGCTCTGGATTTGCTTTTTTCAGGCGCGTGGAAGAAAGGGAACATACCTGCATTATGGGACGGTTCTGCCGCAGACCGTATTGTGGGTCATATTCTTAAAACGTATGAATAAGAAAAAGATTTTGATCATAAGTCGGAGTTTCTATCCCGAAAGTTCGCCCCGGGCATTCCGGACAACTGAACTTGTAAAGGAATTTGCACGTCAGGGTCATGATGTTACGTTGCTGACAAACGAACGCGATTACGATTATACCGATTTCAAGACACAATTTCCGGTGAAAATCGAATTTTTCGGTCCGCTGAAATGGAAGCAGCCGATTCCGGCAAAGTTTGCTAAAGTGCGGCAAAAAGTAGGTCGCTTATTGTTTCTGCTGTTCGAATATCCGAATATAGAAATAATGTACCGGGTCAGGAAAGCATTAAAAAATTATAATGGTTTTGACCTTCTGATCTCAATTGCTGTACCACATCCTACACATTGGGGCGTGGCACAGGCACGAAGTAAATCGCATCCCATTGCAAAATGCTGGGTGGCCGATTGCGGTGATCATTTCATGGGAAATACACTCGAATCGATTCCGCCTCCATTCTATTTTAGTTATTTCGAGCGGCAGTTCTGTTCAAAAGCCGATTATATTTCGGTTCCAACTGAAGGCGCCATTCAGGCCTATTATAAAGAATACCGCGATAAAATTGTCGTAATTCCGCAGGGTTTTAACTTCGATGAGTTTAATGTTGTAAAACAACAGCCCGCGAATCCTGTCCCGTCGTTTGCTTATGCGGGTGCACTTGGTGCTGCCGGCATTCGTAATCCTATCAACCTGATAAAATACCTGCTTTCAACAAACCGCGATTTTCAGTTTCACATTTTTTCGAAGAATGCTGCATTTCTTAAAAACTTAAGCAACAGCTGGCCTGATAAAATTATTTTGCATGAGCCATTGCCAAGGGGTATTCTGCTTAATGAACTGGCAAAAATGGATTTCCTCTTAAATTTTGATAACGGTTCAAAGAATCAGACCCCCAGCAAACTCATTGACTATGCGTTAGCCGATCGTCCGGTACTTAATATTTTGGCGGATAATCCCGATACATCGCTGGTTGATCGGTTTCTTGCAGGCGATTATGCCGGGAAACTCCATTTGCCTAATCTTGAACAGTACCGCATTGCGAACGTAACTGAACAGTTTCTCAATTTAATACCCAATTGATGGCCACCACCAATGTAATTGATATTAATATTGCAGCCAGGGAGCCTAACCCCCGGGATCAGGGTTTTGTGTTACTACTGTTCCTTATATGGCCTTTCATAGCCTTTCTGATGGCATTGCGGGATTTGGGGAGCACCTTTTACCGCAAGATAATTTTAATGTTTTTTGTACTTTACGGCTTCACATTCTACATCAATCCTGTGATGGATGGCGAAAGGTATGCGAATAAACTGCAACAAACTTTTGAAAGTCCCACAACCGAGGTATTTGCGATATTCGAGTCTCTTTTTAGTGAACAGGGTGCGCTCGATATCGTACAGCCAATAATTACGTTTTTAGTTTCGCGGGTTACCGGGATGCATCACTTTTTGTTTGCGGCATTTGCGTTGTTCTTCGGGTACTTTCATTTAAAGAGCGTCAGTCTTTTGAATGAACAGTACAAGGGTTCCCGTAATATAAATGCGCTGATTATTTTGGTATTTATGTTTTTGGTCGTGCCTATATTTGAAATTAATGGTTTCCGTATGTGGTCGGCCGCGTGGGTATATTTTTTCGGAGTTTATAACTATCTGCTGGAAAAGGAAAAGCGGTTTATCTGGCTTGCTGTTGCCGCGTCCGTTGTGCACTTTAGCTTCCTGCTTCCGGCAGCAGTATTTTTATTGTATGTTTTAGTTGGAAATCGCCCGGTTATCTTCATGATTTTGGCTGTGAGTTCTTTTTTTATATCAGAACTGCCAATGCCGGCACTAAGAAGTTATGCCGCAATGCTGGGTGGCGGCCTCGAAGAAAAATTTACAAGTTATTCGAATGTTAACCATGCACGTAACGTAAAAAATGCGTCCGAGAACTTCGCTTGGTTCATGGCGGCACCAAAATGGCTGCTGTATTCTTTTTTAATCATCATGGTCGCACTATTTCGCAAAAAGTCGCGATTTAAGTCGGATAATGTTCTGAATAACCTGCTTTCTTTTTCATTTCTTTTTTTGACATTCTGTAACATAGCGTCTCTGATCCCCTCAGGTTCGCGTTTTATTCGGGTGTTCTTTTTGTTCAGCTGCGCTACATTTATTTATTACTATGCGAACCATTATCATGCAAGGCGGCTAGACAAACTATTGTTGCTTGCGGTTATACCGATGCTGCTGGTGGTTTTGATTAATTTCCGGATCGGGTCGGAGACATTGAATACTATTTTATTTCTTCCATCTCCCGCCATAATGTTTTTTTATGACATTGACTGGCCCGTTAAAGAATGGTTATTCTGATGATAAGAAAAATTGTAAATAGCATGTATAATTTGCTCGGATGGAAGACGAACCGAAAATTGGTGATCTTTACATCCGACGATTGGGGCAGTATCCGGCTCATCTCGGCAGCACAGCGCGCAAGCCTGATCGCAGACGGATTCAATATGTCGGCTTCGAGGTTTAACAAATTTGATGCCTTGGAAACCGATGATGACCTGAATGCCTTATTCAATGTGCTTCGGAAGTTCAAAGACATAAAGGGCAATTATCCCGTAATAACGGCGATGACCAATCCGGCCAATCCTGATTTTGAAAAAATCCGCGCCTTTAATTTTGAAACATATTATTATTTGCCACTGGATCAGATTGTGAAAAATCTTCCCGGGCGTACCAATGTACTGGATTTATACCGGGAAGGAATCGATGATAGGATTTTCATTCCGCAGTATCACGGTAGGGAACATCTGAATGTGCGTCGTTGGATGACAGCGTTGCAGCAAAATTACGCTCCGGCCCGCAAGGCCTTCGATCATGAATTTTTTCAGCCGGACAAATCCGATCTTTCCGGCCAGTTCGGAAAAGGTTTCGGTGCTGCTTATGATCCAGACGACCTTTCCGATATCGCGCTTCATAACGATATAATTGCCGACGGGCTTCAGCAATTCTCCCGGTTGTTTAAATATGACGCCACCTGTTTTACAGCTCCTTCATTAATAAGTAACAGCGGAATCGAAAAGAGTCTGAGCGATTGCGGAATCAAGCTTGTCGATCGTAATAAAATCGAAAAAATGCCTACCGGTAATGGAAAGCACATAACTCGGCTAAATTACATAGGGAAAAAAACATCTTCAGGGTTATCGGTTATAACGCGAACCGCGGTATTTGAGCCCAATATCAGCACATCCTCCAATAATGTAGACGAGTGCATGAGGAACATCGCCGATGCATTCAGAAACAAGAAGCCGGCTATTATAAGTAATCATCGTGCGGCATTTTCCGGTGAAATAGATGTCCGGAACCGTTCCGAAGGACTTGCTGCACTTGAGCAATTATTGACCCAAATCCTGCAAAAGTGGCCAGACGCCGAATTTGTCGATCTTGCAAGCCTCCATCAGATTATTACTGAAAACGCATGAAATTAAAACTTTCGGTTAGGCCTGGTTTTTTGGAAGTCTAAAATAGTAATTTTTTGATTTATCAAAATGCTGCCTATGACAATAGCGATGATTTAGGGATTCCTACCGCCAGATCGCTATTTATCCAACCGTTAACTTCAGAAATAGTATATTTGCGCGACTTAATCTGCAATATATTATAGTAGAGCATTTAAAATTAGCCATGGTACGTCAATTACTCGCAACCGGAAGAAATTATTTGCTTAATGCCGCAGGAAAGCCATTGGGTAAGAAAGTAGTCGTGTTCGAATCGGATGACTGGGGAAGCATCCGGATGCCATCATTGGAAATTTATCGCGATTTGGTCTCAAAAGGGATTTCGCTCGATAAAAATCCGTACAACCGTTTTGATAGTCTTGAATCAGCCGATGACCTTGAGGCACTTTTTTCCGTATTGAAAAAATTTTCGGACCACAAAGGAAATCATCCCATGATTACCGCGAATTTCATCATGGCAAATCCCGATTTTGAAAAAATTTCGGCTTCAGCTTTTGAAACATACCATTATGAATCTTTTCGCGATACTTACAAGCGGACAAAAGCGACTGAAAATTCGTTTGATCTGGTCGCACAAGGTCAATCCGAAAATTTGTTAAGACCGCAATTCCATGGCCGCGAACATTTGAATGTACAACGTTGGCTACGGTTGTTGCGACAAAACAATCAACAATTGCGACAGGCATTTGACCGCGGCGTATTTTGCCTGGATTTAAAATGTGATGATATGGTTAGGGATAACCTGATGGCGTCGTTTGATTATGAGACCCAGAGTGACAAATTATTTATCGAAGAAAGTATAATCGTCGGATTAAAAATGTTTGAGCAGCACTTCGGTTTTAAATCGGAATCGATTATTGCTCCCTGTAATGTTTGGGGAGACCATATTGAAGACATTGCTGCGGCTCAGGGCGTCAAATATATTCAGAGCCTTCGCGGACGATGCATTCCGCAGCCCGGGCGTTCATACAAAAAGGATTTTCCGGTTATGGGCGGGCAAAATGCAAATGGGCAATACTACTTGGTCCGGAATGTCTATTTTGAACCCGCAACAACATCAAAATATGATTGGATCACGAATGCGATAGCCAAAATTGAGGCGGCATTCTTTTGGAAGAAACCTGCAGTTATTTCAACACATCGCCTTAACTTCGCAGGTACAATTGATGAAGGCAACCGGACGCAGAATTTATCGCTGTTGTTTGAGTTGCTGACGCAGATTACAAAAAAATGGCCGGATGTCGAATTCATGAGCTCGGACGCTCTTGGTAAAGAATATCAATTCCTTTATACGAAAGTAAAGCAATGAATATCAGATACAGCAAAGTTTTCAAAGCACCACGTCGATTGGTTAAATGGTCGCTTGCCGCAGCCTACCCCTTAATCATTAAAATTTTTCCGCTCCCGAAGGTAAAGTCAATCGAGGAAACCATCGACAAAGTCAAGAATGACCGCGTTTCAATTTCGCGCTTCGGTGATGGCGAATTTTTATATCTGATAGACAGGTTAAACCTGCCATTTCAACAATACGATAGCAGGCTTGCTGCGAAAATGAAGGAAATTCTGGTATCTCACGACGACAAAATACTGGTCGGCCTGCCGGTTGGGTACCACTCGCTTGAGAATCTGAAAAAGAGCAGCCTGTTGATTTGGAAAAGTCAGATTGTATGGATTTATCCGAGACTTAGAAAATACCTTGATTTGAACAAGCAATATTACAATGCCCATATGACGCGTGTCTATGCCAGTTATGAAGATAAGTCACACTGCAAACGCTATTTTGACAAAATAATGCAGATTTGGGAAAACCGTGACGTTTTGCTGATTGAAGGCGAAAAAAGCCGCTTGGGCACCGGAAATGATTTGTTTAAAAATGTCAAAAGCCTCCGTCGAATTATTGCTCCGATGCATCATGCATTCTCAAAATATGATGAACTTTATGCAGCGGCAAATAAAGAAAATAAGGACTGCTTGATTTTAGTGGCGTTAGGTCCTACTGCGACAGCCTTATCATACGATCTTGCAAAAGCAGGTTATCAGTCGGTCGATATTGGAAATGTAGACATCGAATTCGAATGGTACCTTCGTGGTGCCAGCTCAAAAATTAAAATTCCGGGAAAATATACCAGCGAGGCAATTGGTGGGCGGGACGTCCAGGAGATTAAGGATTCCGCTTACGAATCCCAAATAATAGCCAGATATCTTTAATGACAAAAAAAGTATGCATTATCGGACCCTGTGTGAATATGGGAGGCATTGAAAGAGCTTCTTCCGTAATGGCAAATGAAATCCACGCTCAGGGACATCAGGTGATGTATCTTGCAATATTTCGCCATCCGAGATTTTTTGAAATTTCGCCTGATATTCTTTTTGATGAACCTCTTGATGGGTCGAACGTAACATCATTGAATATCACAAAAACCATATGGCGAATCCGAAAGCGGATTGCCGCTTTTAATCCCGACACAATTTTAGTTTATAACAAGTTTTATGCGTCGCTTGCGTTGATAGCTCTTACCGGCACCGGGCGTAAGATATTTATATCCGAACGCTCAAGTCCGTTCTATCACTGGCCGGCCAAAATCAGGTTCATAAATAAACTGGCGCTATTGCTAAATCGGCCTTCGGGTGTCATAGCCCAAACCGAAATAGCGGCAAAATATCAGTCAAAAGCGTTGCCGGGGTCGGTTCCGATTGCCGTGATACCCAATGCAATACGAGAAGTTCGGCTTTACCCCGAGATCGCGAGACAAAACCAGATTCTTGCTGTTGGGAGGCTGGGCGACAGGCTAAAGGGTTTCGATCGCCTTATAAAAGCATTTGCACAACTTCCGGATCATAATTGGGAATTGGTTTTTGCAGGAGGTGACGAGGAGGGTAGCGAATTAAGGCAACTTGCGCGCTCATATGGTGTGTTCGAGAAGGTGCGGTTTCTTGGTAAAGTAGCCGATATTGATAAAGTTTATGCAGGTGCAGGAATGTTTGTGATTCCGTCAAGAAGCGAAGGTTTTCCAAATGCGTTATGTGAAGCCATGGCGGCGGGATTGCCCTGTATCGCTTTCGATTTTGTGGCCGGTCCCGCAGATATTATTGTAAACGGAAAAAATGGAATGCTGGTCAAAGATGGGGATATTGCCGCACTATCCCGCACAATGTCGGAACTGATTAACAACGAATCACAACGAATGTCATTGGGGCAGAATGCGATGCAAATCAGTGACACCCTGAATTCGGCTAAAGTTGCTTCGCAAGTATTAGATTTTATTTTGAGTTAACAGAGATGAATCCAAAAGTCAGCATTATCCTTCCCGTATATAATGTCGAAAAATATATCGACAAATGTGTGGGCAGTTTACTGAATCAATCCTTTGATGATTTTGAAGTGCTGATAATCAACGACGGATCTACCGATAGCAGCGCTGAGGCTTGTAACCGCTGGGCCGAAAGGGATTCCAAGGTGAAGGTGTTTCATCAACAAAATGCAGGAGTTGCGGCAGCGCGGAATCAAGGACTTGCCAATGCCAGGGGCGAATTTGTCTTTTTTGCCGATCCGGACGATTGGATCGAAAGTAATCTACTGGAGGATTGCTATTCATTGGCTACTAAATATAAAACCGATATTGTGCTTTTTGGATTTTTTAAGGAGCAGCTTAGAAACGGCAACGAAATTACGACTAAAATCCAGCCGCCTGAATTGTATATGCTTTCAAAAACTCAGATCAGGCAAGATCTGGTACAATACCTGACGGTTGCAAACGGTTTTTCGGTATGGACAAAATTTATTAAAAAGTCGCTGATCACTGAACATAATCTGTCGTTTCCTGCGATGCGCCGTGGGCAGGACATGGCTTTCTCACTTGAGCTTTATGCAAACGCGCACTCAATTGTAGCAACACCCAATTGTTATTATCACTACAATGCTTTCTCAGAAACCAATAAATATGATCCAGACATCATTTCAAATCATATTTATTTATATGATAAAATGTACAGAATGTTTGACAACTGGCTTGAAGAAAAGAAAAATTCAGCTTATGCGGTCAGGTTATTCATTTTATGGTTTTGCTACGTGATCCCCGCGAACATTGTCGCCAACAAAAAAAGTACGAAAACTGAAAAGCTGCGTGAACTTCGAACCTTGATGTCGCAGCCTTCCATTCGTTTGTATTTAAATAAATTTAATAAGCTCCCTCATCTGCCTTTTATTTCAAGAACGTACTTAAATTTGTTACGATTTAACAATGCGGTGCTTCTGCTGTATATTACTAAGTTGGCACGTTTTATAAATTCCCGATCTTCGTTGAATTTGAAAAAAGCAATCAGGTCGCAAAAGTAAAAAAGCATGGTACAAAAACTCTACGATAATTCACCTATTTGGCTGCAGAATATCATGGTTGCGCTGGCAGGATATAAAAAAAACCGCGGCAGGTATGGAAAGGAATATTACCGCTATCGCGATTTTTTGGGTGAGTTTGATTCATGGCCTTTGAAAAAAAAATTGGAATATCAATTCGACGAATTGAAAAAACTACTCGCGCACGCAAAAGCCAACAGTCCGTTTTATGCGGGTTTATACAAGGACATCGACCTATCTTCCATCAACACTATCGATGATCTGCGGAGTTTACCAATTGTTACAAAGGAAATGCTGCGGCAGAATATTTTTGACGTTGATACCACGCAAAGGAAAGGGTTGCAAGGCCATACAGGCGGTACAACCGGAAAATCCCTGACAGTCTATTATACAAAAAAGAATGCAATGCAACGGATGGCGCTACTGGATCACTTCAAGGCGCGAACCGGATTCATGCATTTAAAAATGCGACGTGCTTCCTTTAATGGAAAACACATTGTACCACCGGGTCAAAAATCAAAGATATTCTGGCGATACAATCCGGCCTGTAAACAAATGATTTTTTCTTCATTTCATATAACCGAAGAAAATTGCAGGTTTTATGTTGAAGCGCTGAACAGGTTCAAGCCTATGGCAATCGACGGCTTTTTTATGTCAATATATGATATCGCAAATTATATCGAGCGGCACAGTGTCAAGCTTGACTTTCAATTATTAGCCGTTTTTCCTACTTCAGAAACATTGACTGCACCCGGACGAGAACTGATTGAGCGTGTTTTTAATTGCAAAGTGTATGATCAGTACGCGTCGTCTGAAGGCGCCCCATTTATTACCGAATGTCCAAAGCAGACGGCACATGTCGAGATGGCTTCCGGAATTTTTGAGCATGAAAGCGAAATGAATGATGAAGTATTGGTTACCAGTTTTTCTACTTATGGAACTCCGTTGATTCGCTATCAAATTGGCGATAAGGTAATGTTTAAAAACGAAGTCTTAAGTTGTGACTGCAACCTTCAATCGATTGAGGTAGCGGAAATCCAAGGTCGAAAAATGGATTTCTTATACAGTTCAGACGGCTCTAAAATAAACTCCGTTAACATAGCGAACATGTTCAAGAACTTGCCAAACGTTGTCATTAAAGCGCAGCTTGTTCAAGACTCGCTATTGGATATCCGAATGAATCTGGTAGTTGATAAAGAGATTTTTACCGAAAATCA
>JAEYZX010000137.1 GCA_023427845.1 Bacteroidota bacterium | reverse complement strand
ACATATTGTTATACGATGCAGAGTTCGTGCCTGTCGGAAAAGACCAGTTACAACATATCGAAATTACGCGTGACGTGGCGTCGCGTTTCAACCATCAGATGGGCGAAACATTTGTGCTTCCTGAGCCTCTGACGAATGAAAATACAAAACTTGTTCCGGGTACGAATGGCGGAAAAATGAGTAAATCGGCCAATAATATCATCAATATTTTTCTCGATGATAAGGCGCTTCGCAAACAGGTAATGTCTATCGAAACCGATTCCACTCCGTTGGAGGAACCCAAAAACACAGAAACCTGTAATGTTTTTGCAATCTATAAATTGCTTGCAAATGACGACGAGCTTGATACGATGATCCGGAATTATGCAAATGCAAATCGCGATTTCGGATACGGCCACGCAAAACAAATGTTGTTTGAGCTGATTATTCGTAAGTTCAAGACCCAACGTGAAACCTATAATTATTATATAGCTAATCGTACTGCGCTGGACGACGCATTACGAGTGGGCGCAGAAAAAGCACATAAAATTGCGAACGGCGTCTTAGGTCGCGTTCGCGAAAAATTGGGTTACGGGCCTATTGCTTAAACTGCCTCAAACATTTTGCCCGGTAACGGACGCACAACGCCTTTGAGTTCCATGTTTAATAATAACGACGACATCTTAAAGACCTGAATTCCACATTCAAGTGCAACAATGTCGAGAAGCTGCTTTCCGCTTTTCTGAAGATGGTCGTAAACTTTCTGTTCATCGGGATTCAATTCGACGAACAATTGCTTCTGCAGCGGTTTTGGTTTATTTTCCAATTCCCATCCCAATAGGTAAACTAAATCGGCGGCGCTTGTCAGCAGATTGGCTTTCTGGGTTTTGATCAGGTTGTTGCAACCAATACTATATTTATCGGTAACACGGCCCGGCACGGCGAAAACATCGCGATTGTATTCGTTTGCAAAATTTGCCGTGATCAAAGATCCGCCTTTGTCGGCCGATTCGATCACTATAGTTGCTTCCGATATCCCGGCAACAATGCGGTTGCGTTTAACGAAATTTTCCCTTTCTGGATCTGATGTGCTCCAAAATTCTGTCATGAATCCGCCGTTCCTTTCAATTCGCGATACATATTTTTTATGAGATTTCGGATAAACCTGGTTTAATCCATGTGCAAGTACGCCAATTGTTTGGAGACTGTTTTCTAAGGCTGCTTCATGAGCGACGATATCCACTCCATAGGCAAATCCGCTAACGATTATCGGGTTCAATGGAGATAGGTCGGCGATAAGGTTTCTACAAAAATCCGCTCCGTAAGACGTTACTTGCCGCGTACCGACGATGCTAATCACTTTCCGGTTTTGTACCGATAGCGAACCTGAGGAAAATAGCAGCAACGGGCTGTCGGGACAATGCTTCAGACGCTCGGGATATTCGGGATCGAGGAAAGAATTTACGTGAATGTTGTTTTGTGTGACAAAATTGAGTTCTAATTCGGCTGCAGTAAATACATTCTTGTCTTTCAGGTTCCGCAAACGAATCGATCCAACCCCATCTATCGACTTTAAAACTGATGATTTTGAGTCAAAAACAGCTTTTGCGCTTCCGCACTGCGCTACCAGTTTTTTGGCAACAACATCACCAATTCCATCGACTTTTTGTAAGGCTAATAAATAAAATAAATCTTCATGGCGCATAGTAAGTAATTGAGAATGAAATGTATAAAATTTTCGGCTGATTGTTAATAAAATTTGTGGATAAAATTTTGATGGCAGATGCCAATGTATAACTTTGTTTCAATGAAAACCGAACGCTACATCTCACAGTTACTTTATCGTTATCAATGTGTAACCGTTCCCGGATTTGGAGCATTTCTTACTGAAATTCAGCCTGCCCAGCTCCATGACAATTCCAATTCATTTTATCCGCCGAAAAAACTGATATCGTTCAATTCGTATCTAAAAAATAACGACGGTCTGCTTGCGAACCATATCGCACAATCTGAAAAAATATCCTACGAGACAGCAGTTGATTCTATTCAGCAGGATGTTGCCGAGTGGAAAAACACACTTCAAAACGAAGGAAGGTTTACATTAAAAAATATTGGCGAACTTTCGCTGAACGCCGAAAAAAACCTAGTGTTCTCGCCATCGGAACAAGCCAATTACCTAACCGATTCCTTTGGACTAAGCTCATTTGTTTCTCCCGCGGTCAAACGTGAAGAGTACAAAAAGGAAGTCGCTGAAATTGAAGAGAAAGCGCCGATTACACTTTCGCCTGAAAGACGCAGCCGTCCATATTTAAAATATGCGGCAATTTTTGTCCTGGCATTGACGGCAACCGGAAGCATCGCTTTCAAATACAACCAAGACCGTGTGGCCGAACAAACACTTGTAGTTGAAACAGCAGTTCAGCAAAAAGTAAACGACAAAATTCAGAAAGCCACATTTTTCATCGAAAATCCGCTGCCGGCCGTAACGTTGAATGTAAAAGAGAAAACCTATCCGTACCACATCGTTGCGGGTGCATTCAGAAGTGAAGCAAATGCAGATAAAGCCTGCAAATCATTAAAAGATGCAGGTTTTGAATCCAGACGCATTCCACAAAACAAATACGGACTGTACCCGGTATTGTTCGGAAGTTACTCCACTTATGCCGAAGCACAAAAAGCAATGAAGGAAATCAGGAAAACAACCGAATCTGAAGCCTGGTTACTTGTAAAAGACCTTTAATATTTTATCCCGAGTCAAATCGGGATTTTTTATGAACAGTCGTTACCTTTACATAAAAAAAGAATGCATCCAAAACATCCGTCCGAATCTTATACAATCTTAACCGATCTTGTTTTGCCAAGTGAAACAAACCCGCTTAACAATCTGTTTGGAGGCGAACTTCTCGCGCGAATGGACCGTGCGGCAAGTATCGCAGCCAGAAGGCATTCAAGGCGAATTGTCGTAACCGCATCGGTGAATCATGTGGCGTTTAACCGTGCTATTCCGCTCGGCAGCGTTGTAACGGTCGAGGCTAAAGTATCGCGTAGCTTTAAAAGTTCGATGGAGATTTTTATTGATGTGTGGCTTGAAGACCGGGAATCGGGAATCCGGTCCAAGGCGAATGAAGCGATTTACACATTTGTGGCCGTCGATGATACCGGCAGACCCGTTGAAGTTGCGCCTATAATTCCTGAAACCGAACTCGAAAAACAGCGATTTGATGCGGCATTACGACGAAAGCAATTAAGTCTTGTACTGGCCGGAAAAATGAAGCCTGCCGATGCTACCGAACTAAAAGCGCTATTTGCCTAATAGCCGCTTGAAAGCCATGCCTGCGGGTTTTGATAGACGGTATTCTGCATAATCAGGAACTTCAATACCGTTTTACCGGTGTCGCCATTGGTACGGACTTTTCCAATGTTTTGCTTTACGCTCACCTTGTCGCCCTGATTCACATTGACCGTACTCAGATTTTGATAGATCGTAAAAAAGTCTCCATGCTGGATCACGACAACCTTGTTGACAGGCGACAGTTTAATAACGCTTGACACTTCTCCGCCAAAAACTGCCCTGGCATTGGCTCCTGGCTCGGTCGTTATTTCCACACCGCTGTTGTGTACAATCAAAGACCGATGAACCGGATGGGGCTGATCGCCATATTTTAACGTAATTGCTCCCATTTCGACAGGCCAGAATAATTTACCCTTGTTTGCACGGAAGTTATCGGCAACGATTTTGCCTTCAGGAGTCAGAACGATTTTGGTCGACGACGCTGTGGTTTTTGCTGACGTTGTTGTGGATGGGTTTGCCTTTGCAGCTGCGGCAGCGGTCTTCCTGTTGGCTGCGGCGATTGCTTCACGGATCAATTTTTCAATCTGTTTGTCGATTGCTTTGCTTTCCTTCTGCCTTTTCTTGATTTCGGCAGCAATTTTATTTTTATCCTTTCGGATTGAGGTCATCAATTTTTCCTGCTCCTTCTTTTCTTCAACCAAGGCTTGTCTTTCTTCTTCATTTTCAGCTAGAAGTTTTTGCTTTTCCTGCTTCTGAGCATTTAGTTTTTGATTGAATGCCGCCAATTGATCGGCTTTTACCTGGATTTCCTCGCCCTGATTCTTGCGGTAATTGGCATACTGCTTCATGT
>JAEYZX010000110.1 GCA_023427845.1 Bacteroidota bacterium | reverse complement strand
AATCATCGTCGGTGTTACATGAAAGAAATAGCATTGGCACAGCCAGCGCGACATAAAGCAATCGTCTCATTTTCATATTTATAGATTAAAAGTTAAGCTCATATTATAATTCCGTCCCGGAAACGGGCGATTGTCTACAACCTCATATTCCGAATCGAACAGGTTCAGGATTTTAAAGCCCACTCCAACAGTTTCTTTTTTACCGAATCGGTAAACAGCCGAAATATTGGAAACGGAATAGGCATCGATCTTGTGATTGGGATTGTTGTCGCTTCTTAGGAACATTTCACCGTTAAGCAATGTTTGCCAGGACACGGCAAGCGCGCCAGATGAAAACGCCAACGCAGCCGTAGCTTTGTGAAAAGGAACATAAATCAGCTGGTATCCCGTATTGCTGTTCTTTGATACAGTATAGGCGTAGGTTCCTGCGAATTCGAATTTAGTAGTCCCCACGCTTTTGTCTAGACTTACAGCCGATTCGAGGCCATAAGCATCAACTTTTACGACATTCCGCGGAAACCATACCGTTGTGGATCCGGGCAACCACTGAATCATAGCTGAAATCTGCATGTAATAGCCGGTGACAGATAATTTTCCAAAACCAAAATCAACGTCATTTCCTATTTCCGCCTGGTATGACGATTCCGGTCTCAAATTAGTGTTCCCGCCCTCAATCCAGAACATGTCATTAAAAGTCGGAATCCTGAAATTTCGGGAAGCGTTGAGTTTTATCGAGTACCATGGTGTGGCCTGATACTTTGCGCCGGCCGAAAACAATAACGGACTTTCATACTCGGCAGTAATTTCCTTCCGCACACCCAATTCATATTCGATTGTTTTCAATTGGTGCTTAATCAATACGGTTGCCGACGATACTTCACGTTTGCGTTCAAAAATATCGTCGCCGCTTGCTGTTGTCGAAGTAAAATCTGCAATAATATTGGCAGTCAAGTTAGATTGGATCTGATATGAAAAATCATATTTCGCAATCATCGTTTCGGCCCTTGACCGAACAAACTCATCGCCGGCAATGTTGGAAAAAAACCGATACTGCTCGGTCAGCACCGCAGTTTTTACCTTGCTTGTGATGAGCCGGTTCTTATATTCCCATTCCAATAAATTACGCGTCGTAAAATCATTGTACGCCGTCTTGGTATCGGTCGGAAACAGCAACGAAAGATTTTTATCGCCGTTGAAGGTCATGCTTCGCAATTGCAAGGTGTTGCTTTGATCAATTTTGTACGCCGCCGCCGCATTGAAGCTGATGTTGTCGAATTGTCCATTCACATTTTTCAGACCGGTTGGCAATTCATAATCATTATCGGAGCTGTTTCGTGAAAATCCTGCCCTGACGCTCCATTTGCGTGAAGAAGAGGCAACTTCATAATCGGTTCGGAGCGTGTTGAAACTTCCATAATCAACTCGGAATTTTTGTTCAAATTTTTTCGAAAACCGAAGCTCATTATTTAAATGCACGCTACCGCCAATCGCACTGCTTCCGTAGAGCACGCTACCGCCTCCGCTTCGCACCGAGACATCATCAAACGAAGCCGTAGGAATCGTATTGAAATCGGTTTGGCCATTCAAATTTGAATTGATGTTGATCCCGTTCCAGACCACTGCCGTTTGCTGGGCAGTAGTGCCGCGAAATGATGCAGATGCGACCATTCCGAGTCCGTTTTCCTTGAAAAAGATCGTTGAATTGTAGTTCAAAAGCGAAGTCAGCGATGGCGCGTTCGCATCAATAACCGAATCATTGAGTGTCTGTACATTTTGTGAGGTGGAAAATTTCCGCAGCTGCGAATCGAAAACCACGACTTCCTGAAGCCCGATAATGGAATCATTCTGCGCCAAAACGTTCTGGCACAACACAATAAATAACAAAAAAAGCAGCTTTTTCGCAGTCATAATCCGGAATCCTTCTTCCCGAGGATTCGATATTTGTTACGAAACAGGCAGGTCTCCTGGCTTGCGTACTGTTGTTGGCCTTCCCATTCTTGCGAACAGTGGCGGGGGTAACAACAGCCTTGATAGCTTACAGTTGCGGGTACAGCTTAGGCATTTCCTAATTCCCTTTTCATGTGAAATTCACAACCTATTTCGGTGCAAATGTACGGGATTCAGTTGATTTTCGAAGAAAATTTTTAAACGAACAATCAGAAGCATCAAGGGGACTTTCAAACCTAATAGACCAATTTACTGATTCACAATACCCTTTGCGCGTTTGTGAGCAGATAATCTGAAATAAAAAACAATCATGTTGCAAGCGGGTTCTTTCGCGTTAGGGATGGAAGCAAGTGCCGCGCACTGCGTACAGCCCGGCGCATAGCGGGGACTACGTTTTAATCCGGACATGACTGCGCAACGCCCAGAAAACAAAAATCCGCTATTTTCAAAATCCTTCTACCTTTGCAGCGATGAGAACTACACTGACACTAATTCTGGGTTTATTGTTTTTCTCGGGATGCAAACAAAATGTGGGTCCCGAATCAAAATCGGACGTTCAAAATTCGGTCCGCCACGCAAACGGTCTCGTAATTCATAAATACAACGGATATTCGGTTGTTAAAGTCCGTGATCCGTGGCCAAACGCATCGCAACAGTTTACTTATGTTCTGGCGCAGCAAAATGCCGTGATTCCCGACAGCCTGCAATCTTTTACCACTATTCCGGTTCCTGTAAAGAAGGTCATTGTAACCTCTACGACTCATATTCCGTCGCTTGAGATGCTCGGTGTCCAAAACAGTCTTGTCGGTTTTCCGAATACCGAATATATTTCGTCGGAAAGCGTTCGGCTCCGGGTCGACTCGGGGCATGTAAAGGAAGTTGGTTCTACGCAAAACCTCAACACCGAAATCATCATCGACCTTGCACCCAATGTAATTGTCGCACACGGAATCGACAACAACAACCCCGCACTCGACAATATGAACAATAGCGGTTTGCATGTGATGATGAACGGCGACTGGAATGAGAATACCGCGCTCGGAAAAGCCGAATGGATTAAGTTTTTTGGCGTGTTGTACGGACGCGAAAAGCAAGCAGATTCAATCTTCGACAAAATCGAAAAGGAGTACAACAGCACGTTGGCACTCGCGAAAAAGGCAGCATCGAAACCAAAAGTGTTGTCGGGTGCGATCTATCAAAGCAAGTGGTATCTACCTCAGGGCGAAAGTTGGGGCGCGCTGCTGATTGCACAGGCCGGCGGTGATTATCTCTGGAAAGACACCAAGGGGACCGGAAGCCTTTCATTGCCTTTTGAGACGGTACTCGACAAGGCACAACATGCCGATGTATGGATTGGCC
>JAEYZX010000071.1 GCA_023427845.1 Bacteroidota bacterium | reverse complement strand
ATTCCATACCCTGCTGAAAACCCTGTACAAAACCATATTGTAATCGTTGCAAGTAAAGAATAAAAAAAGAGCGGCCATCAAGACCGCTCTCCCGCTTACTCATCGCTATATTGAATAGCGGAACGTTTCTTTTCGTTATGCGACATCAATAGCGCAATAATCGTAGCCGTCACAACGGCGCCCACCGCGACCTTGGTCACAAATGATTTTCGATTGTGTTTCCATTCGGCATTCCAGCCGCGTTCCATAAAGATATTGGGCACATAGCCGTTCGAGAAATCTTCGATAATACCTTCAAATACACCAATTCTGTCGGCCACAACCAATGGTATCCAACGGCGCATGTCCGATTCGCTGTACTTGTAAGCATATCTTCTTATCATTCCACTCAGGCCGGTTGGTGGCGACGACGTTCCGTAAACGGCTGTCATATTCGGCCTTTCAACCGATTTTAGAAACTCAATGTCGACTGGCTGTTGTTGCGGTCGGTCCCACGTATAACCTTTTTGTTCCTCATCGGTTCGCTTTTTCATTGGGTACGTCGGATCGTTTTTTACATCGGCGTCAATACCCCATCCTTTTATATGGCTATAATCGCCGGTTCCTCTTATATTACTGAAGTCTTCAGGGCGTGTTTCATCTGCAATCATAATTTGTCATTTTGAATTATTAAACTCCTGCCGATGGCGGAATTAAAACTGGTTTAATACAGTTATCAAGTTTTCTGGAGAATATATGGTACGCCTCGGCAACCTCTTCAAGCGGAACGCGATGCGTAATAAGTTCTTTCGGATTCAGTACCCCGTTGTGTACATGATCGATCAGTCTTGGAAGCAGCCTCTTTACTGATGCCTGGTTCGCGCGGATCGTAATCCCTTTATTGAGCACATTCCCGATCGGTACCAACGCATTTACGGGTCCGTAAACTCCAACAATCGAAACAATTCCGCCTTTCTTAACCGAATTTATCGCCCAATGCAATGCTGTTGTAGACCCGCCCTGTAATAAGAGCTTCCTTCCCAAAAGCGTGTTCATCGCATCGCCGGCGGCTTCACAACCAACCGCATCAATGCAGACGTCGGCTCCAAGTGAATCGGTGATCTGTTTGATAAACACCACGGGGTCTTCAATCATTTTAAAGTTATACACTTCGCATTGTGCATATTTTTCGGCAAACTCGAGTCGGTAATCGTATTGGTCAATCACAATAACACGGCCCGCGCCGAAAAGCCACGAACATTTTGCGGCCATGATCCCGATAGGTCCGGCACCAAAAACTACAACCGTATCGCCTTTCTGTATTCCCCCCATTTCTGCCGCCTGATAACCTGTAGGTACGACATCGGTAAGTAAAACGGCATCATCGGGATCCATCCAGTCCGGGATGACTGTTGGTCCGACATCAGCATAAGGTACGCGGACATACTCTGCCTGTCCGCCATGGTAACCGCCGGCGGTGTGCGAATAACCAAAAATCCCGCCAACCGCGGTCGCACTCGGATTGGATTCGTGACAGTTTCCGTAAAGTTCCTGTTTACAAAAAGCGCATTTCCCACATGCGATGTTGAATGGCACCATCACCCGATCGCCCACCTTGAGGTTTTGGACCGACGATCCGATGTCGACGACCTCGCCAATGAATTCATGCCCGAAAGTGGTCCCAACACGTGTGTCGGGTACAAGGCCATGATATAAATGCAGGTCGGAACCGCAGATGCACGATCGCAACACTTTTACGATTGCATCTTCAGGATGTTCAATTTCAGGATATGGTTTGTTGTGATCGGCTCGGACGCGAAACGGCCCGCGAAAGTTCATTGCTAGCATAATAGTCTCCTTTCATTAGTTAAACAATTTTTGACCGGCAACTCGACTTGCTGCCTATATTAAATTTACAAATTGCTGTTGGACGACTTTGCCTATTTAACGATACTTTAAGTTTGATTAACAGCTTCAGTTTTGATAATTCGTCAAATTTTGTGCTTGATACTAATTGGATTACGTTTATTTACAATAATCAAAATGATGGATTCAATATAGTGTTGCAGCAGAAACTATAAGGCTGAGTTTAGTTCGGCAAAAAACTCGAAAGCAAATCCCTGACCAGCGTACTGTCCTGGACATAGAACCTTGCATTGGTTTTTTTGTATCCAACTTTCACCGAATATGCCTCCTCGGGAAGTTCCTCAAACATATATTCATCGGTCCAGTCGTCGCCAATCGCAAATATGAAATCATAATTGGAACCTGCCAACAATCGCGCTGCCGCCCTACCTTTGTTGACGTTGCTGCTTTTGATTTCGATTACTTTGCTGCCTTCCAGAACGGCCAGCCCATTGTTTGCGATAAGACTGGTGAGGACCGCGGTCAATTCCATTACACGCTGGTGTGCGAGTTCGGGGTCGGTTTTTCGGTAATGCCATGCGAGCGAATATTCCTTTTCCTCTACAAATGCCCCGGGCGTCCTATCGGCATACGTCTGCAGTATTGGCCGGATATTCTCTTTCCATTCGTTTTTAAGCAGTTCGAGCATCTTCCAGTTTTTACCTTTGCGACGCATCCAAACTCCGTGATCGGTAATTAATGTATAGTTGCGATCTGCAAACCAGTGCTGCATCGACGCTTTGTCGCGACCACTTACAATGACCAGGTCGGTCCTTTTGTCGTCAGATATTTTGTCCAGTAGTTCAAATAACGAACTATCGGGCGACGCATCTTTCGGATTATTTTTGAATCCTACCAGTGTTCCATCGTAATCAAGAAGCAAAAGCCTTTTTTTTGCGTTCGAGAATTTTTCCATCATTTCGTTTTGAAAATCGCGATTCCATTTCGCAGCAGTAAATACCTCGGAATTGCTTTTTGCTGCATCCAGCCCATTCAAAAACTCTGCCGCCCATCGGTCGACGCTATAAGGTTTCAACCGTTTTTGCAGAAACTGAATACGGGAGCGCTGTTCTTCTAGAGGCATTTCGAGCGCATACTTCAAGGTATCGGCAACCTGCTCGAAATTGTTGGGATTTATCAATAATGCTTCGGTCATTTCTTTGGCCGCACCTGCCATTTCACTCAGAATCAAAATACCGTCTTCATTTGTACGCGTGGCGACGTATTCCTTTGCAACGAGGTTCATTCCGTCGCGAATCGGGCTGATTAGTGCGATATCGGATGCCGCATATAAGTCGACCAGATCTTCAAATGGCATGGCGCGATAAAAATACCAGATCGGCGTCCAGTTTACAGTCGAATACTTACCGTTTACTCGCCCGACCAGCTCGTCGGTTTCCCGCTTTAAAATCTGATATTGCGGTACATTCGCCCGCGAGGGCACTGCGAGCATTATCAATCGGACTTTCTCGATGAACTCGGGATACTTCTCAAGAAAATACTCAAAAGCGCGAATCCGCAAAGGAATTCCCTTCGTATAATCAAGCCTGTCTATCGAAAGAATGAACTTGACGCTCGAGTCGGAGCTGCTGAATTCGTCGAGTTTTCGCTGAATATCGGAACCCTCGCGCGAATGCTGCATTTTATGCTGTAATGCAGTCTCATAAAATTTATCATAATCGATTCCCATCGGGTACGAATCTACTTTGATTATCCTGTCCTTATATATTATACCGTTGAACTTTACCTCGAAACTGAGTATGCGTTTGACCGAGCTCAGGAAATGGCGTTCATAATCGTAGGTATGGAATCCGATCAAGCTTGCACCGAGCATGCCTTCGAGTAGCTCTTCACGCCATGGAAAGGTCCGGAAAATCTCATACGACGGAAACGGTATATGTAAAAAGAACCCGATAACTGCCTCGGGTTTTTGATCACGGATAAGTTTTGGAACCAGAAGCAGCTGGTAATCGTGTATCCAAATGACGTCGCCATCATTGTGGTTTGCCACTACGGCATCGGCAAATTTCTGATTAACCGTTTTATAGGATTCCCATTGCTCAGGATCAAATTCGGCGTATTCCATGAAGTAATGAAACAGCGGCCAGAGCGCTTTGTTGCTGAAGCCCAGATAGAAGTTTTCAACCTCTTTTTCTGTTAGCATCACATCGACACAGTCAACGCATTTTACGGCTTCGTCGACCTTTTCTGCAGTTTCATCATCGAGTTGCTCCTGCGTAACGCCCGACCATCCGATCCAAATGCTTTTTCCGGGCTGGTGCACCGATTTTAAGCCGGTTGCGAGGCCGCCAACACTCGATTTTACATTGAACTGGTTCTCAGAAAGATGGATTTCAAGTGGAAGCCGATTGGATACGATTATAGTTTTCTGCATAGAAGTTGCTTTGGTTAATAGGATCGCTTTTCGTAAATTTAATGAAACAAGACCGCATAATTGTTACAAAAATCTATGGAAAATTTGAATTATGGCATTATTGGAAACTGCCGAACTGCCGCACTTGTTTCTGAAACCGGATCGATCGTATGGTGCTGCCTTCCCGAATTTGATTCATCCTCGGTATTTGCAAGTTTATTGGACAAGGAGATCGGAGGCAGCTTCGATATAATTTGCGACGACACGTATTCTATTTCGCAATCCTATCTTGAAAATACCAGTATTTTGATCACCACTTTCAGCAATGGAACGGATGTTTTTGAAGTCCGCGATTTCATGCCGCGGTACCATAAAGAAGACCGAGGTTGCCACAATCCGCCTGAAATCATTCGGTATTTGAAACGACTGGCGGGAAAGCCGGTTTTCAGGGTAAAGTATGATCCGAAGTTGGAATATGCGATAGACGAAACGGTATCTTACGCCAAAAAAGATTATATCATAAGCCTCACCGATACCAAAAAGTTCGACAGCATATTTCTATATAGCAATTTCGACAATGAAAAGATTCTGGCGGGTGAAAAACTGATTCTAGAAGGGGACGGATTTTTCCTTTTTGGGTACAATGAAAAACTGCTGGTACCGACCGTCCGAAAAATCCAACTCGAATTTGAACGTACAAAAGTGTACTGGCTAGAGTGGATGGACAAAACGCCAACGTATAAAAAGTACAATAAAGAAATTTCGCGAAGTGCCATCACCTTAAAGCTGCTGAGCTATGAAAAAACCGGGGCAATATTGGCTGCGGCCACAACTTCACTGCCTGAAACCATTGGCGAAGTCAGAAATTGGGATTACCGCTTCTGCTGGATCCGCGACGCGTCGATGGTCATTACCGTTATTTCGCAACTGGGACATAAACGGATGGCAAAGAAATTCCTTCAGTTTGTTATCGACATCATTCCCGACAAGGATGAAAAATTGCAGATCATGTACGGGATCAATAAAGAAAAAAAACTTACCGAGGAATTCCTTGACCATCTTTCGGGTTACGAGAATTCGAAGCCGGTGCGGATCGGAAATGCCGCATATGTACAGCGTCAAAACGACATTTACGGAATTTTGATGGATGTGATCCACCAACAGTTTGTCAAGTTCAGCAACGACATCGAAAATGGCGAAGAACTCTGGAACATCACCAAAGGAATCGCTTGGATAGTTGGAAAACACTGGCGTGAACCAGACAAAGGGATTTGGGAATTCCGCACCGAGGAACGCCATTTCACATTTTCGAAAGTACTTTGCTGGGTCGCTATCGACCGCGCGATAAGGGTCGCACATATTGTAGGTAAACATCGCAAGGCCGAAAAATGGATTGCACTCGAAAAGGAAATCCGCGAAGATATCATGCAGAATGCGTGGAGTGAAAACGCGCAGGCCTTTACACAGTCGTACGGGTCGGATGACCTAGATGCATCGGTGCTTCGGATGGAGGATTACGGATTCATAGAAGCGCGCGATCCTAAATTCGTATCGACCGTAAAGGCAATCGAGCACGAACTCAGCAATGACGGTTTGCTGTATCGCTATAAAAACCGCGACGATTTCGGACTGCCATCGTCGTCATTTACGATTTGTACATTTTGGTTCATCAACAGCCTGTATAAAATTGGCGAACGCGATAAAGCTGAAAAGCTGTTTGACCGGCTATTATCATACAGCAATCATTTAGGGCTTTTTAGCGAAGACATCGATTTTAAGACCAAACGTCTTTTAGGAAATTTTCCACAGGCCTATTCGCATTTGGCGTTGGTTGAAACAGCGATAAATCTGTCGAATATTACCGAAGAAGAGCAACTTATTGAAGGGATGCGGTGCCAGTAACTATTTGAAGCTGCACAAGTCAGCATATTGATTTTTGCATTGCATGAACATCGTCACGTCTAAACCTACGTGAACCGGGAAGTGTGTCAGGTTTCCGGATCCGGAACTAGGGCTGCCCGCTGCGTTTATTGCACCTAAGGAAGTATTGAGATCCCATTGTCTATCAACAGATGGAAAAGACTTTCGTTCTTGCAAAAATTATAACGGCTTGCACCATATTCATAGTGTTGGCGAATTATCTGCAGTTGGCGATCGTTGAAATTTTCGGCCTGAAGCGGAATCCCGAGCTGGCCATCGATTGCGAAACCGATTAGCAGCTTTTCGGTCAGGATTACTTTTGGTATCCCGGCCGCGACCTTGCCGTTAAGCTTTTCATATTCGCGCCGGCCGATCGTAAATCCGCGGATAAATGCTTCGTTCCGCTGTGCGGGAGCTACATTGGACAAATCTTCACAATTGGCGAATACCGGATTGAGGCCGAAAGTATAGCCC
>JAEYZX010000056.1 GCA_023427845.1 Bacteroidota bacterium | reverse complement strand
GTCTAAAGGTCTCGGTGCGCCGATTGGATCATTATTGATTTCGGATAAAGCGACAATCGACAAAGCGCTTCGGATTCGGAAAATCCTCGGTGGCGGTATGCGTCAGGTAGGTTATCTTGCCGCTGCAGGAATTTATGCGCTTGAGAATCATGTTGGCAGACTGGCGGAAGACCATCGAAGGGCGAAGGAACTCGCGAATGCTCTACAGTCGAAATCGTGGGTAGCATCGGTAGAGCCGGTTGAAACCAACATTTTGATTTTTTCTATCCGACCACACCTTGATGAGAACAAACTTCTTGACGCTTTAAAACAAAAAGGGATTTCGATAAGCTCGATGGGTCATGGCAAACTGCGTATTGTGACGCACCTGGATTACAGGGAAGTGATGCATACGTATGTTATGGACACCCTGGGGAAGATGGAAGTGGGGTGAGTTGACAATTAATAATTAATAATTGATAATTGATAGTTCTTACTTAATCCCTAATTCCTAATTCCTAACTCCTAACTTCTAACTCCTAAAACCCTACTTAAACATATCCATTCCCGGTATATTCGGCATATGGTTTTTGGTTACCGCTGCAACCTCGGCTTCGTTGATTTTTGTTGCCTTTTCAATTGCTTTATTCGTCACCAAAACAAGATAATCCTCTAGCTGTTCCTTGTCTTCAAGCAGTTCGTCGGCAATCGTGATGCTGCGGATTTGACGGTTTGCGGTGATCGTGATTTTTAATAATCCGTCGCTGCTTTGTTCATCAACCAAAACATTGTCAAGCTGTTTTTTTGTTTCTTCAATTTTTTGTTGGGCTTCCTGTAATTTTCCCATCATTCCCATTATATCTCCAAACATGATTTTATGTATTAAAGTTCGTACGCGAAGTTACTAAATTGGTTACTTCGCCGCAATTTTTACGGAATAGATCACAATTAAAGTCCGATTCAATTTGATTATCTTATTTTTGCGGCGGTTCACCAAAACCCAAGTTTATGCCTAAAACCATTCAGCCGCCGGTTGCCGCCATTAAGCCACACCGAATCGAAAAACACGGCGATGTTCGCATCGATAATTATTTTTGGCTTAATGACCGCGAAAATCCTGAAGTGATCAATTACCTGCAACAGGAAAATGCCTATTTCGAAGAAATGACGGCTCATCTAAGGCCGATGCGGGAATCGCTGTATGAGGAAATGCGCGGCAGGATCAAGGAAGATGATGAAATGGTGCCCTATTTTTATAACGGCTATTATTATATTCGCCGGTTCGAAGCCGGAAAGGATTATCCGATTTATCTCCGTAAAAAAGAAAATTTGCAAGCCAACGAAGAGTTGTTGTTTGACTGCAACGTGCTGGCAGAAGGACATGCGTTTTTTCAGCTGGGCGGACTCAGCATAAGCCCTGATAACCGCTATGCCGCTTATTCGACCGATGTTGTCGGTAGAAGGATATTTACGATCGGAGTCAAAGATCTGAAATCGGGTGAATTGATGCCCGATATTATTGAAAACGTAACGGGAACCGCAGTTTGGGCGAATGATAATAAAACACTGTTTTATACACGTCAGGATCTTGTCACGCTTCGTCACGATAAAGTCTACAAGCATGTTTTAGGTACCGATATCTCGGAAGATAAACTTGTTTTCCACGAAAAGGACGAGACATTTGATGTATCGGTCGGGAAAGAGAAGTCACGGAAGTATATTGTGATCGCATCGCAAAGTACCCTTACGACTGAATGCCGGACCTTGCTTGCTGATAATCCCAATGGCAGGTTTAAAATTTTCCAGAAACGCCAACGCGGACACGAATATGGCATTTCGCACTACGGTGAAAGTTGGTATATTTTGACCAATAAGGATAAAGCAAAAAATTTCAAATTGATGACGACTCCGGAAAATGCGACATCGAAAGAAAATTGGCGGGAGCTGATTCCGCATCGTGATGACGTGCTGCTCGAGGACATTGAAATTTTTCGCGATTATCTGGTTTTGGAAGAACGGTCAAACGGACTAAACAAAATCAGGATCAGGCCATGGAGTGGGGAAGGTGAGTACTATCTTCCTTTTGATAGCGAGACTTATACTGCAAGTACACTGGCCAACCTCGAATTTGATACTGATCTTTTGAGATATGGCTACCAATCGCTTGCCACGCCGTCGTCAGTCATCGATTTCAATATGCGTACAAAGGAGCGTTTTGTTCTGAAAGAGCAGGAGGTGCTTGGCGGAAAGTTCGACAAAAGTAACTATATAGAAAAGCGCCTTTGGGCAACTGCTGCCGATGGTACTCAAATTCCAATTTCAACTGTTTATCGCAAGGAATTAAAAAAAGACGGCGCCAATCCGTTGCTGCTCTATGCCTACGGTTCGTATGGTGCATCGATGGATCCGTATTTTTCTTCGACCAGGCTGTCGCTGCTTGACCGCGGATTCATTTTTGCGATCGCACACATCCGCGGAGGTGAGGAATTGGGACGTGAATGGTACGAAAATGGCAAACTGCTAAGAAAGATGAATACGTTTACGGATTTCATCGATTGCTCGAAATTTTTGATTGACGAAAATTATACATCGCCACAACATTTATATGCCGAAGGAGGTTCAGCAGGAGGGCTGCTAATAGGCGCAATCGTAAACATGGCACCACATTTGTATAATGGCGTGATCGCCGAAGTGCCGTTTGTGGATGTTGTGACAACAATGCTCGATGATTCGATTCCGCTCACGACAGGCGAATACGACGAATGGGGCGACCCGAACGTTAAAAAATATTACGAATATATGAAGTCGTATTCGCCGTATGACAACGTACTGCCGCAGGACTATCCGCACCTGTATGTCAC
>JAEYZX010000145.1 GCA_023427845.1 Bacteroidota bacterium | reverse complement strand
TCGAGCCATTCACGCTCCTGCGGCAGGAAACCAGAAACATTCTTATTCCGCACCGGATCGTGTATGTCGATTGCCGTGTGGCAGATGTTATAATCGCCGCAGACTACAAGGTTCGGGATTTCTTCACGAAGTTTGTGGATGTAGTTCGCAAAATCGTCCATGTACATGAACTTATGTGGAATACGGACGCTGTTTGTTCCCGACGGCATGTAAAAGCTCATAACGGATAGATCTCCAAAATCGGCGCGTATGTTCCGTCCCTCAAAATCCATGTGTTCGATTCCGGTTCCATAAACCACATTGGTTGGTTTGATTTTCGAAAGGATCGCAACGCCGCTGTATCCCTTTTTCTCGGCCGAAAACCAGTAGTGATACGGATAACCGGCAAGTTCGAATTCGAGAAGCGGGATTTGTTCCTTGACGGCTTTTATTTCCTGGAGGCAGATCACGTCGGGGTCGGCAACCTTAAGCCATTCAATAAATCCCTTGTTGATCGCGGCACGGATTCCGTTGACGTTATATGAAATTATTTTCATTCTGGGAAGCGTGTTTGGTTCCCAAAAGTACTAAAAAACCACGAAGCGCCAACAAAAGAAAATCGACTGAAAATGGGTTATTTTTCTATCTTTGTCGTAAACCAAACAACATGGGGTTAGTCACTGCCAAAGAAGTTGCTAAGGCAATAAAAGCGGATAAATATGGGATTTTTGGCACTTTTTCGGGATGGCTCCTGATGAAAGTGTTGAAGATTTCGACCCTGAATGACATTTACGACAGAAACAAGCATTTGTCTGAAGTTGAGTTCCTGAATGCGATACTTGACGAGTTCCAAATCAAGTTCGAAATTCCCGAAGAAGATTTAAAACGCCTTCCAAAAGGTGGTGCCTATATCACTATTTCAAATCATCCGCTTGGCGGAATCGATGGCATTTTATTGCTGAAGTTGATGCTCGAACGGGAACCCAACTTTAAAATAATCGCGAACTTCCTGCTGCACCGCATCGATCCCATGAAGCCGTACATAATGCCGGTAAACCCGTTTGAAAATCATAAAGATGCAAAATCGAGCGTGATTGGCATCAAGGAAACGCTTCGGCATTTGAGCGATGGAAAACCGCTTGGGATGTTTCCTGCCGGAGAGGTATCGACCTACCGTGATGGACAATTGGTAGTCGACAAACCGTGGGAAGAAGGCGCGATAAAAGTTATCCGCAAGGCGCAGGTTCCCGTGGTTCCGATATATTTCCATGCCAAGAACAGCAGATTGTTCTATTTATTATCGCGTTTGGGCGACACGTTGCGTACAGCGAAATTGCCGTCGGAATTGCTGACGCAGAAAGACCGCGTAATCAAGGTGCGTATCGGTAAACCGATATCGGTTGCCGAACAAAACGAACATGAGACGCTGGAAGAATATTCGGAGTTTTTACGTCGCAAAACCTATATGCTTTCGAATGCATATCAAAAGGAAAGCAACTTCCTGCCGACGCCGCTAAAGATGCCGCGAAAATCAAAAGACATTGCAACTCCTGCGAATCAGGAAAAAATTATTGCCGAAGTCGATAAACTCAGAAATACGGATTGCAGGTTGCTGCAAAGCAAAAATTACGAAGTTTTCTTTACCGAAGCGCAGCACATACCGATAATCTTACATGAAATCGGGCGGCTTCGCGAGGTGACGTTCCGCGAAGTTGGCGAAGGCACAAACGAATCGATTGACATCGATAAATACGACAAATATTACCACCACATGTTTTTGTGGGACGACGAGGATAAACGAATCGCCGGTGCCTACCGAATGGGTTTGGGGTCGCATATTTATCCAAAAATGGGACTCGAAGGTTTTTACCTCAACGGACTTTTCCGTTTTGAACCTGAGCTCCATGATATGATGCACCAATCAATTGAAATGGGACGGGCTTTCATCATCAAGGATTATCAACAAAAACCAATGCCGTTATTTCTGCTTTGGCGCGGAATCATCCATACGACATTGCGGTATCCGGAACATAAATTTTTGCTCGGCGGCGTCAGTATCAGCAACCAGTTCTCGAACTTTTCAAAATCGCTGATGATCGAATTCATGAAGTCGCACTATTACGATCCGTATATCGCGCAATACATCCATCCGAAAAAGGAATTCAAAGTTAAATTGAAGGATGCCGATAAGGATTTCATATTTGATGAAGCCGAAGCCGATCTGAACAAATTCGACAAAATCATCGACGAGCTTGAACCCGGGACATTACGGCTTCCGGTTTTGATCAAAAAATACATCAAGCAAAATGCGCGGTTGGTTGCATTTAATGTTGATCCGCTGTTCAATAATGCGATTGACGGACTTATGTACATCCGGATTGCCGACATTCCGGAGAGTACCATGAAACCGGTTATGGAGGAATTCCAGGCGGAACTCGAACGGAAACTGGCCGAGAAAGGCGAACAGCTTTAAATAGCGGTTAAAACCAGGGCTTCCGTCCCTGCTGATAAGTCAAGTAAAACTCTTCATCTGATTTTGTAAGGTAAATTATTCCTTCAATAAGGCCAATCAGACTTGTAATTCCCAATACTATAAAACCTACAACGATGCACATTGTTGCATATCCGAATACGGTCAGCACCAACAATATGATTCCTTCTTTTTGATAGCCCAACACAAATTTGTGGATTCCGAGTGAACCGAATAGAATAGCAAGTATACCGGCAATCACTTTCTTATTGCTCTCGCGCAGAGGTTGCGGCTGGTTCCACGCCTCATATCTGGTATTTTCCATTATGAAATTTTTAACATTTGCGGATAAATATATAAAAATTAAAGAAATGCGCGATCATTTGGTTCCCAAAGTTCAATCTTGTTTCCTTCGGGATCCAGAATCCATGCGAACTTGCCGTAATCGAAGGTTTCGGGAGTGCCAACAATTGTAACTCCTTCAGCCCTTAGCTGTTCCAGCAGCCAATCGAGATTCGCTACCCTGAAATTCTGCATGAACTGTTTTTGTGACGGTTCGAAGTAGGTTGTATCTTTTGAAAATGGCGACCATTGCGTCGAGCAGTCGTTTCCTTCGTTGTCTTTCCACCAAAATGTGGAACCGTACTGATCTGTTTTGAGTCCGAGGTGTTTTCCATACCACGCCACCAGTTCTTTTGAATTAGCAGATTTAAAAAATACGCCGCCGATTCCTGTAACCCTACGTGGCTGCGGCGAAACGGAAGATTGACCGTTATACAGATCCAGTATTTTGTCGGATACGACCGTAGCAAGCCGTTCATGACTTTCGACGGTCCACCCCGCGACATGAGGCGACATCAATACGTTTTGTGATTTTAGCAAATACTCGAATTCTGCCGGAATGCCGTTATCGCTAAAAAAGTGCTCGAACGATGACTTTTCATATTCAATGACATCGAGTGCCGCACCCAAAATTTTACCCGATTTCAACGCATCCGTTAAATGAGATGTTACAACGTTTTTGCCGCGGGAGGTATTGATAAGCCAAAATGGTTTTGAAAAAGCGGCAATAAATTCGGAATTCACCAATTTATCTGTTTGTGCCGTCCACGGAATGTGAAGGCTTAAAACATCGGTCTCGCGTTGTAGTTCCTCAAGTGATACCTGTTTTGCATTTGCATCGCCAACATGTGGAAGTATATCGTGGCACAAGACCTTAACGTCAAATCCACGAAGTTTCCGTGCAAAGGATTTTCCCATATTGCCATAACCCATGATTCCGACAGTTTTGCCGTCGAGTTCATGGCCACGGTTCTTTTCCCGGTTCCAATGCCCGGACCGGATTTCCGAATCGGCAACAGTAAGTTTGTTGAAAAGCGTCAGCAGCATCGCAAGAGCATGCTCGCCAACCGCATTCCGATTTCCTTCGGGTGCCGAAATTAGGCGAATCCCTTTTTCAGCGGCATATTCGCTGTCGATATTTTCCAATCCGGCTCCGACACGCGCTATGAATTGCAGGCTTCCCTGAGCCTTGTCGATAAACTCACGGTCGATCGAAAACCGGCTTCGGATAACGATGCCGTCGTAATTTTTGATTTTGTTTTGGATTTCGTCTTTTGACGAAGTATGATCTTCGTGGTTCTCGTATCCGGCGTTCCGAAGTTTTTCGATCAGAAGCGGATGATTACTGTCGAGATGAAGGATTTTTAGCGGAGTTTTCAAGGTAAAATGTTTTACCAAATTTATGAAAATTCGGCCACTCTATTCCTTGATGACAATCAGGAATGCTTTAAAATTTGTCGATAAATTCCATGAGTTGGCGCTCAGCAGCGTGCCGTCGGCTTCATAGATCTCGTATTGCGCGGTATTCGGGAATAATGAACCTTCGTTCAAAGCAAGGACTGCGATATTATTTATTCCGTCGGACAAATCAATGCGGTGCTCCTTAAAATGCGAATCAAGATAGACGGAAGGAACCAGAACGACATCGTTGTTTGATATCTGAATCCGGTCGCCATCGATTTGCCCATGATCGCGATAATGGATCACGAGATACGGTGACGAAGTCTGAAAATTACCCAAATGCATGTTTTTCCGCAACGCTTTATATTGGTTACCCTCCCCGCGCTTATTGAACCGGTCTTCATATTCCTTTCCCGGATTTATAAAATCGTTTTTCGGAAACATTGAAATCGGACTTTTATCGATGACGAGGCTTTGCGGATTTTCAGCAGGATCTTTTATCGTTGGCGGAAGCTCGAATGGTTTTGATGTGTTTTCCGGGGCAGGAGGAGCAATATTCTCGGGAAGCGGAATTGCGAATGACCTTTTTGTGTCGACTTGAGCACGACCCGTCAGCGCCATTCCGAAAAACAAAATAAGTAACAGATTTCTCATAACAGGTTAATACTTCTTGACTAACGACAACTCTTCTGTTTTGGTATCCTAAAACTGAAGAATCATTTTGGCTATCGAAAAATAGATCAATATCCCGCAGATGTCATTGCTTGTCGTAATGAACGGGCCGGTTGCAAGCGCGGGGTCGATTCCGATTTTATCAAGTAATAACGGGATAAACGTCCCGAGCAGCGACGCGATGATGATTACCGCAACCAACGCCGATGTAATCGTAACGCCTATCAATGGTTCAACATCGAGAAGCAAATAACTTCCGATGAATAAAATTGCAGCAAGAAGCAGGCCATTAAGCAAACTGAGTGAGACTTCTTTTATGAGTCGGTTGAACAGCGACCCGCTGAGTGTATTATTCGCCAGACCCTGCACGATGATCGCCGATGATTGTACACCCACATTTCCCGCCATCGCCGCAATCAAAGGGGTGAAGAAAAACAAATTCCGGTGTTCATCCATTGCGCCTTCATACAGCCCCAGCACATGGACGGATATTAGGCCGCCAAATAAAGCCAGTACCAACCACGGCAATCGCGCACGTGTAAGTTCGAAAATCGTATCATCGGCCTCGACGTCCTGCGAGATACCCGCTGCGAGCTGGTAATCCTTATCGGCTTCGTCTTTGATTACATCTACGATATCATCGATTGTGATCCGGCCTACGAGCCTTCCAATTTCATCGACAACCGGAATTGCCTCGAGGTCATATTTTTGCATGATCCGCGCAACCTCCACGTCTTCGGTATCAACGTGAACCGAGTCGACTTTACGGATATAAACTTCGCTGATTGGTGTTTTGGTTGATGTTGTAAGCAAATCCTTTAGTGAAAGTCGGCCTTTGAGCCGGTCTTCATCATCGACAACATAAATCGAATGGACGCGCGAGATATTTTCGGCCTGGATCCGCATTTCCTTAACACATGTCAGCACATTCCAGTTTTCATTGACTTTTACAAGTTCCTTGTGCATGAGTCCGCCCGCAGTATCTTCGTCGTAACGAAGCAAATCGACAATGTCTTTTGCATGTTCAACGTCCTGAAGTTCCTGGATAACTTCCTCTTTTTTGCTTTGGGAAAGTTCGGCGATGATATCGGCAGCATCGTTGGTTTCGAGTTCGTCAAGCTCTTCTGCGATTTCCTTTGCCGATAATCTGCTTAGGATTTTCTCACGAAGATCGTCTTCGAGTTCAAGAAGGATTTCGGCTGTTTTTTCGCTGTCGAGCACCTTAAAAACATAGGTCGCCTGATCGATGTTGAGCTCGTCGAGTATTTCAGCAATATCAGCATGGTGCATGTCGTGCAACAGCAGGTTCAGCTCCCTATCGTTATTTTCAATGATAAGCTGCTCAAGCTGTGTCAGTAAATCCTTGCTGATTTTAAACTCCATCCGCTTCTATTTTTTGTGTTAAGGCAATGAATTGCTCAACATCCAGCTGTTCCGGACGCATGTCAAAGATAGTATCTTCTCTTAAAACAATCGACAGATTCAGTGTTTTTAAGCTGTTGCGGATGGTCTTGCGGCGCTGTTGGAACGCGGTTTTTACGACCGTAAAAAACAGTTTTTCATTACAGGGAAGCGTAAAGTTTTCCTTGCGGCGCAATCGCAGTACGCCCGATTTAACTTTTGGCGGCGGTGAGAATACGTCTTCCGAAACCGTGAACAGGTATTCGGCATCGTAAAATGCCTGAACCAAAACCGATAAGATTCCGTATGCTTTAGTGCCCTTTTTCTCGCAAATCCGTTCGGCAACCTCTTTTTGGAACATTCCCGCAAATTCCGGGATCTGATTTCGATATTCGAGTGCACGGAATACGATCTGAGACGAAATGTTGTACGGGAAATTGCCAATAATCGCAAACTGTTTGCCGTTAAAGATTTCGTTTATGTTGTACTTCAGAAAATCCTTTGATATGATTTTGCCTTCAAGTTTCGGAAAATGCGCTCCGAGGTATTCCACCGACTCCGTATCAATCTCGATTACATAAGTCGTAACCGGCTTTTCTAAAAGATATTTCGTCAATACGCCCATTCCGGGACCGATTTCCAATAGTGAATCATAACCGTCAAAATTTAGCGTGTCGGCAATTTTCTTCGCAATGTTTTCGTCCTTAAGGAAATGTTGGCCGAGGTGTTTTTTTGCTTTTACTTTATCCATTTATCTGATTTTTCGCAATGGCGCAATGGCAAAGCAAATTAGTACTTAGTGTTCGCTGACCAGCTGTAGTTCGGTGCGAAATGAAAATGCTTTATCGGCGAATAACCGCATAGATTCGGCACGAAGTCGCGGAGCATCTTCGGCATAATATCGGTCAAGGGTTTCCTTGCTGTCGGTTATGAACTGCACTGAATAGGTTATGCCGCCCATTTCCTCTTCGATAATTACGCGGACCAATCTGGCCGATGAAAATTTCCCCGTTGCCAAAACTTCGGGAATATGCGTATTCTGCATCCATGTGAGCCATTGCTCTTCGACACTTTCGTGTATGTTTGTCGTAACGTTATAAAT
>JAEYZX010000136.1 GCA_023427845.1 Bacteroidota bacterium | reverse complement strand
AAATCGAAAGAAAAGCTATCATTTACGGTAATTTTATACTGCATAAAGTGGTTTTTACGAATCGTAAATATATTACAAAATAAGCTTTTCAGGGCAGTAAAACGCAGGTAAATATTAACTATAGGTGCAGTAATCCGTGGCCGCGAAGGACATTTATTGGCTTCGAATGCCAGAACAGTTCAAAATTGGCGTACCCCGCTGTCTCATAATTCCGCTGGATTTCACCCAATGTCATTAATTTAGGATTTGCAACATTTACCAACTGCAGAATCCCTGCGAGCCACTCGCCTTCCTTTTCATTTAATGAAATGCTATAACTATCTTTTTTATCGTGGAAGGTCAGGGAAAGCATCGGCCAGGAATTGCCTTTTTTGCTTTTGGTAAAATATTCGGTAAAGGGCGACCTGCCGAGCCAAACAATCTTTGCAGACGGCTTTATTGAAAAAACCGGTTCTTCATGCAATGCGTTTGCGATGAAATTGCGTGGAATCGTCGTACGCGGAATCTTAAAATCGAACCAATCCTGAAGCGGATAATCAAAGCAGATTCCGTGCATAAAGTTATACAGCGATTTTTTTAATCCGAAACTGAACTGCTCGTGATCGATACCTGTTTTATCGATATACGTCAAATCGTTGTTTGCGAAAGTACCAACACCGTCAGTATCGCGAATCACGTCGAACTTTTCCGGGTACAATCCAACCGGACTGTGGGCAGTCATCGCAAACTGATGCCAAAAACCCGATTGAAGCGTTCCCAGTTCAAACATCTGACGAACCATCTCAAGGCTGTCAACGGTTTCCTGAATGGTCTGCGTCGGGTAACCGTACATTAAATAAGCATGTACCATGATTCCTGATTCGGTGAAATTGCGGGTGACTTTAGCGACCTGTTCTACGGTGACGCCTTTGTCGATGAGTTTCAGCAGCCGGTCGGATGCGACTTCGAGTCCGCCTGAAACAGCAATGCATCCCGATGCTCTAAGCAATTGGCAAAGATCGCGACTAAAACTTTTCTCGAAACGGATGTTTGTCCACCATGTGATCATGATTTTCCGTCGCAATATTTCAATCGCAAAAGCGCGCATCAAAGCAGGTGGAGCGGCTTCATCAACGAAATGGAACCCGGTTTGGCCGGTTTGGGCGATCAGTTCTTCGACCCTGTCACATAATAAATTTGCAGCGACCGGTTCGTAAAGTTTGATATAATCGAGAGAAATATCGCAAAACGTACATTTTCCCCAGTAGCATCCGTGCGCCATGGTGAGTTTGTTCCAGCGTCCGTCGCTCCACATTCGGTGCATTGGATTTACGATTTCGATGACGGAAATATACTTGTCGAGCAGTAAATCGGAGTAATCCGGAGTGCCGACATCACTTTGCTTATAATCCGATTTTAAAGAATCGTTTCGGTAAACAACCTCTTGATTTTGCAGGAGAAAAGTTCGCTTGAATTTGTCGTAGGAAGGATTGATGGTATTTTCGATCAGTTCCTCAACAGGAACTTCACCGTCGTCGAGCGTAATAAAATCGAAGAATTCGAATACGCGTTTATCGGAAACCGACCGCAATTCGGTGTTCGGAAAACCGCCGCCCATTGCTATTTTGGTATTTGGATATTGCTGTTTGACCCATTGGGCGCATCGGAACGCGCTGTATAAATTTCCCGGGAACGGCACCGAAATCAGAAACAAATCGGGTTGCAATTCGGAAAACTTTTTTTCAAGAATCTCGATTGTGCGTTCGTCTATAAACGTATAAGGTTGTTGTAGCGCATCATAAAGTTCATCAAATGAATTTGCGCTTCGGCCAAGGCGCTCGGCATATCGGCTGAAGCCAAAATTCGGATCGACAGCCTCAATGATCAGGTCGGACATATCCTCGAGATACAAGGTTGCAAGATGCTTTGCCTTGTCCTGTGTTCCCATTGTCCCAAAGGCGTATTCGAGTTCGTCAAGCTGTGCGAAACGAGAGGCTTCGGGAAGAAAATCATCCTGGCAAATTTGTAGTGCGAGCGTGGGGTTTTTGCCCTGTAGGAACAGGATAACGGCGTCGATAGTCTGAATATAATCATCTTTCAATGCTACGATACGACGCGAATTTGGTGAAAGATCGACCGTAGAAGCGTCGATTGCTTTAAATAAATCGGTTAAACCTGACTGTGAAAATAATTTCAAGATCACCTCGATACCAAGGTCAGCCTGAGTTGATACAATATCCTTTGTATTCAAAAAACCCTTTAGATATGGCGTTGCGGGATACGGCGTGTTGAGTTGTGTGAAGGGCGGGGTAATCAGGAAAATATTAGGCTGCAAAGTTTTTTTTACAAAAGTAATTCATTTCCAGACATCATGCAGATTGTCAGTCCGGAATGCTATCCATTTGTTAAACGGAAAGTCCACAACGTTAATTTTTGTAATTTTACGGAAATCAAAATATCTATGCCTTCAGACTGTATCAGCTATCAAAACTCCGGCTATTTCACACCGCTGATCACCGACTACCTGGACCAAAACGAAAACCTGGAACCGCTGTACAACCGATTTCCGACGCTCGAAAATTTCGAAAAGCAGATTGCCGAGAAATCGGCCAACTACAATCATTCCAACCGTTTGGTCCTGGCTGCGGCACTGCGTTCGCAATATAAAGACACCGATATCTCGCTTGCTACTGCCGCCAATATCGCATCACTTGAAAATCAGCATACGTTCACTATTACAACAGGACATCAGCTTAACCTGATGACCGGCCCGTTGTATTTTTTATATAAAATCATTTCGACAATCAACCTCACCAAGCAGCTCAAAGTGCAATATCCGGGATTTGATTTTGTACCCGTGTACTGGATGGCTACCGAAGACCACGATTTTGATGAAATCAATTTCTTTAATTTTAAGGGAAAGAAATTTCGCTGGGATCGTGAATCCGGCGGGCCTGTGGGGCGTATGGACACAAGCGGACTTGACGAAGTTCTTCGGCTTTATGCAACCGAATTAGGTGACGGCAGCAATTCGGAAAAAATCCGCGAACTATTCGAAAAAGCCTATCTCACCAAGAAAAATCTTGCGGAAGCGACACGATATCTGGCAAATGCGCTTTTCGGACAATATGGCCTGGTGATTCTCGATGCCGATTCGGCCGAGCTGAAGCGCATTTTCATTCCGTATATGCAACGTGAACTTATTCACCAGATTGGATACAACTCTGTCACCACAAGCATTGAGCGGCTGAAAGATTACAATATACAGGTCAACCCGCGCGAAATCAATCTGTTTTATATTGAAGATATACGTGAGCGAATAGTATTTCAGGATGGTGGTTACATTATCAATAATACCGACATTAGGTTCACTACCGCAGAAATCTTATCCGAACTAGAAAAACATCCTGAAAAGTTCAGTCCGAATGTTATCACTCGGCCATTATACGAAGAAGTGCTGCTGCCCAATCTGTGTTACATTGGAGGCGGCGGCGAAATCGCCTACTGGCTTGAACTTAAAGCGTATTTTGATCAAATGGACGTGACGTTTCCAATCTTGCTGGTGCGGAATTCGGTGCTTCTTGTTACATCCAAACAAGCATCAAAAGCCGACAGACTGAACTTGTCGTGGGCCGATTTATTTTCGAAAAATTTAGATTTGGTAAATACAAAGGTTCGCGAGCTGTCGGAGTTCCCAATCGATCTATCACCCCAAAAAGCCGCGCTTCGGAAACAGTTTGACGAGCTCCACCGAATTGCACTGAAAACCGACAAATCATTTGCAGGAGCTGTAAAAGCGCAGGAAACCAAACAATTAAAAGGTTTGGAAAATCTTGAAAAACGATTATTGAAAGCGCAAAAGCGCAAACATTCCGATGAACTCGGCCGAATGTCCGCATTGCAAAATGAATTGTTTCCAAATCAGGGATTGCAGGAACGCCAGGCAAATTTCTCGGAATTCTATTTGCAGTCCGGCGAAACCTTAATCGAAAGGCTTGTGGCTGAACTTAAACCGCTCGACCATGAGTTTAAAATTTTGGTGCTCTAACGAATTTTTTGCGTAATAAACGTTACTTTTGCACCTCATTAAAAAAAATTATATGGCAACGAACAGAACTTTCACAATGATCAAGCCTGATGCGGTTGAAAACGGACACATTGGCGGGATTTTGAATATGATTACCGAAGCGGGATTTAAAATCGTTTCATTAAAACTTACCCAACTTACAGTTGCAGATGCGAAGGCGTTTTATGCAGTTCACGCTGAACGTCCTTTTTATGGCGAATTGGTCGAATTCATGTCACGCGGACCGATAGTTGCCGCCATCCTTGAAAAAGAAAACGCAATCGAGGAGTTCCGTACGCTTATCGGTGCTACAAACCCTGCCGATGCCGCAGAAGGTACCATCCGTAAGAAATACGCGAAATCGATTGGAGAAAATGCCGTTC
>JAEYZX010000119.1 GCA_023427845.1 Bacteroidota bacterium | reverse complement strand
CCCCAAGTACATTGCACTTGATTTCCTTGGCATAGCTGACGATGCTTCCGACAAAATATTCGGATGAGCCCGGAATTGAGGTGATGACTTGCGAGATTTTGCCGCCCGTGAGGCTTTCTGCCGTTGAAAGTGTTTGCTTTTGCTGCGACAATAATTTGCCGACAACAGCTTCTATTGTTTCCTCATCCGAAAACCCGACGATGATGTCGCCTATTATTTTGGTGAGCGAGGCAACCTGTTCGGCGATTGCGTCAATCAATTCCAACTCATCGGTACCGCGCGCCGACAACCGTAACCTGACGCGTCCCGGACTAGGCAAGTATGCCAATTTAATGAAACCGGGCAAATTGTTTTCCCATTCCTCGATCCGTTCGGCCACCATGCTCTCGCCCATCCCATAGGTCAAGATGGTTTTATGAAGAATGAAAGGCCGTTTGTACTCAGCTGCGATTTTTGGAACCACGATTTCTTCCATAATCGCTTTCATTTCGTATGGAACGCCAGGCAATGATATAAATACCGTATTTCCTTTTTGCAACCACATTCCGGGTGCCGTGCCGTTGGCGTTCTCAAGCACTTTGGCCTTTGATGGCACCAATGCCTGGTCTTTGTTCATTTGCGTGATCGGACGCTGGTAAATGCCTTCAATGAGTTTTGTTACATGCTTCAGCACCTTGGGATCAACAATCAATTCATCATCAAAATATTCGGCAAGCGTTTTTTTTGTGATGTCGTCTTTAGTCGGGCCGAGTCCGCCGGTGATTATCACGAAATCGGACTTGTCCTGCAATTCCGAAAACGTATCGAGAATATGTTGGCGGCTGTCGGATATCGAAAGCATCTGGGATACTTCAATCCCGATTTTATCAAGTGATTTTGCAATAAACGCCGAATTCGTATCGGTCACCTGACCAATTAGTATTTCATCGCCTATGGTGACTATGGTTGCTTTCACTAGGATTAGGGATTAGGGATTAGGGACTAGGGATAAGGGATAAGGGATAAGGGATAAGGGATAAGGGATTAGGGATTAGGGTATAAGTTGTGGTACGGTGAAGATGTTGTTATAGAATTAAATTAACTCCCCACCGAACTGTAAACCGTTAACCGTTAACTGTCCACTGTAAACTCCTACAAATCAAAATCCTTCTTGATCTCCTTAACCGCTTTTTCGATCTGCGATTCGACGCTGTCGAACGTATCGTTGATTTCTTTACGGCGGCCTTCGCGTTTTGTCCACGCTTCGATTTGAAGGATTTCTTCAAACGCCATCGTCATCCCGAGAAGGTCGAGCGTGGGTTTGATTTTGTGGGCGTAGCTGTAGGCGAGTTTGTGGTCTTTGGTCTTGATGCCGAGTTTGATCTGCAGCAGATCTTGCGGGACTTCGGTCACGAAAAGTGTAACGACCTGATTGACAAATTCCGGATCGTTGTCGGAAAGTGCATAAACTTTAGATAGGTTGTAGTTTAGAGCCATTTATTTTACTTGTATTCTGAATAGTTTGTGTTGTTCTATAGTTCCTTCCAGAATATCGTTTGGCCGTACCGCCGCGACACCTTGGGGTGTACCCGTGAAAATCAGGTCCCCGATTTTAAGCGTAAAATATTGTGAAACGTATGCGATGATTTCGTCTATCTTCCACAACATATCCGCGGTATTGCCTTGCTGGACGGTCGTTCCGTTATTCGTCAACTCAAAATTAAGGTTTTCAAGTGAACTAAAAACTTTTTTCGATAAAAAGTCGCCGATAACCGCTGAACCGTCAAACGCCTTTGCCTTCTCCCACGGAAGTCCTTTATCCTTAAGCTTTTGCTGTACGTCGCGTGCCGTGAAATCAATTCCCACCGTCAGCTCTTCGTAATATTTGTGCGCAAATTTCGGATCGATGTATTTCCCGACCCGGTTAATCTTCACCACTACCTCAATTTCATGATGCACATCGCTTGAAAATTCAGGAATTACAAATGGAAACTGTTTCGGCACCAACGCCGTATCGGGCTTTAGGAATAGGACCGGTTCTTCGGGCCGCTCGTTTTGGAGTTCTTTGATATGGCTGGCGTAATTGCGGCCAATGCAGATGATTTTCATATTTTGGGTTCAGGGTTCAGGACAAAGATCAGGATGGGATTTCAGATTTTACAGTGCAGATTGGAATTTGGGATTTACCTTTTGGAGCATTTCCTACTTTGCCCCAAGTTACATTTGCCGTACGCTGTAGGCTGTAAGCAGTGAGCTGTAAGCTATCGCTTGACACTACCTAACCTTGTTACTCAACTTCCGCAACTTAATGGCAGTCAAAACCTTCTTTGTATACAACGGAAAATCGGCATTTTGGATCCAGCCAAAATATCCGGGTTCGGTTTCAAAGACTTTTTCGACGCAAGTTCCCTTGTGCTTTCCAAATCCGAATACTTCACGGCCTTCTCTATCAAAAACGATCATTCCGGCGAAATCGGCACATTTTTTACGCGTGGTAAATTCCGATAATGCTTTCATGTCGTTTTCAAGTTCCGGATACCGGTCGAGTTGGGCTTTCAGTATTTCGTAGGTTGCCATTGTGTCGGCTTCGGCCGAGTGCGCATTTTCAAGGCTTTTTCCGCAATAAAACTTTAATGCGGCACTTAACGTCCGCTCCTCCATTTTGTGGAATATCGTCTGAATGTCGACCGATACGCGGTTCTTCATATCAAAGTCAAATCCGGCGCGTAACAGTTCTTCGGCTAGCAGCGGAATGTCAAACCGATCCGAATTAAAACCCGCAAGATCGCTGTCTTTTATCATTGCGTAAACTGCTGGAGCAAGCTCTTTAAACGTAGGCTCATTCGCAACTTTTTCATTCGTGATTCCATGAACGACCGTAACAACCGCTGGTATCGGCATCTCAGGGTTTACCAGCCATGTCCTGCTTTCTTTATTTCCATTTGGATGGACTTTAAAAATTGAAATTTCGACGATCCTGTCCTTGCAAATATCCATTCCGGTGGTTTCAAGATCGAAAAAACAGATTGGTCGCGTAAGTTTGAGTTCCATGCTAGAATTTTAAGCTACAAAGATAGTTATTCAATTAACAATGATTATCCATCCAATCAATTATCAATTATCAATTGTCAATTATCAATTAATCTTCGCGGCTTCCGTCACTCGCCATCCTGACAATTCGCGGAATGAACTTCGCAACTACATCCACAAGTTCGGTTTGCGATGCCATTACGACGTTGATATCTTTATAGGCCATTGGCGCTTCATCGAGACCGGCGCCGATCAAATCGACCTTATGATCCGCAAGCATTCGCTTCATGTCGGACCTTGTGATGTTTTTGACTGCCTGCGTCCGGCTCATTTGCCGACCTGCGCCATGTGAAGCCGAATTGATCGAATCTTCCTCGCCTTTTCCGCGTACCAAAAAACCAGGCGCCGTCATCGACCCGGGAATGATTCCCATAACACCTTTTCCGGCAGGCGTTGCACCCTTTCGATGCACGATCACTTCTTCACCTTCCCAAGTCTCTTTCCATGCAAAATTGTGATGGTTTTCGACTTTCGCAATTACATTGGCTCCAATTGCTTTTGTAATCTTCTCATGGATTACCTGGTGACATGCCGAAGCATAGTCGCCTGCAAGGTTCATCGCAAGCCAATATTCGTTTCCTTCCTGTGAATTCAGATCAAGATATGCCAGGTTCGCAGCTTCCTTTGGCAGTTTCGTTTTATCTTTTGCGAGTTTTGTATAATAGCCGGCGATTGTTGCTCCCAGTCCGCGTGATCCCGAATGCGTCAGCAATGCGACGTAACGGCCTTTTTCGATTCCGAGGACGTCGTCATTTTTTTCAAATTCCATTATTCCAAACTCGACAAAATGATTGCCGCCGCCCGAGGTGCCCAATTGCGTCCACGCTTTATCTTTTAGATTTTTGATGAAGCGGGTCATATTGAATGTGTTATCGTCCAAAACCGGATGCGTTGCGCGGTCCTTACCTGAAAACCCCTGTCCGGCTCCAAATTTCGTATTGTTGATGAGTTTGATTCGATATTTCTCGCGGTTCTTTTCAAAATGCATTTCGGGAATGTCGTAAAACGATAGCGCCATCCGGCATCCGATATCGACGCCAACAC
>JAEYZX010000052.1 GCA_023427845.1 Bacteroidota bacterium | reverse complement strand
GCCGAACGGATATCGACGTGGATTTCGGAACAAGGTCCGCATGGCCCCTGGTCGCCCATTTCCCAAAAATTGTCCTTTTTGTTTCCAAGCAGAATCCGGTCTTCGGGAATCAATGTTTTCCAGATATCGTACGCTTGTTGGTCGAATGGTACGTTTTCCTCTTTGCTGCCTTCGAAAACGGTTACATAAAGAATGTTCTTGTCGATTTTGTAGACTTCGGTGAGAAGTTCCCATGCCCAATGGATGGCTTCCTTTTTGAAATAATCGCCAAAGCTCCAGTTTCCGAGCATTTCGAACATTGTGTGATGATACGTATCGATTCCGACTTCTTCAAGATCGTTGTGCTTTCCTGAAACGCGAAGGCACTTTTGGGTATCGGCGATGCGGTTGCTTTTAGGCGTTCCGTTTCCGAGGAAATATTCCTTGAACTGCGCCATTCCCGAGTTGTTGAACATCAGTGTCGGGTCGTCTTTGAGCACGATTGGCGCCGATGGTACGATAAGGTGGCCTTTGCTTTGAAAGAAGTCGAGGAATTGTTTGCGTATTTCTTGTGAAGTCATTTGATGATTTGAAAATTTCGAGATTTGAAGATTTGAAGATTGGTTTGCCGATAGAATTGAGTGGCAGCTCCATTTTCAAATTTTCAAATTGCTACATTATCTAATTAATTTGCCCCCGACAGAAGTGGAAAGCTTCGAGGATCAACAAGCTTGTTTTTACCGCGGCGGAACGGCGACCGGCGGAAGCCCGTAGCGGCGCGTGGAAAAGCAGCTTGTTGATCGAGAACTTGCAACGAATGGCGGGATCAGGCCCTGAAAATTGTAATAAAACGTTTTATTTTAACAATGGCAGCCAACATTTATTTAAATTTGTTCGCCGTGCCTGTTTTGATGGCAAAAATAGGACTTTTTAAAATACCAACTGGCACATGAAAAAGGTAAAATACTACTATGATCCGGAGAATCTTGCGTACAGGAAAATCAAGGTAAAGAAGCGGACCAAGGTTGGATATGCGGCACTTTTTTTAGCGGCATCGGCAATGTTCGGACTGCTGTGTTTCATATTGCTGCTCAACACGCCATTTTTTGAGACGCCGAAAGACAGGCTTCAGGCTCGTGAAATCGAAAATTTCAAGATCCGCTATGCATTGCTCAACAAAAAAATGGATCAGGTTGACGAAGTACTTGAAAGCATTGCGGAACGCGACAATAATTTGTACCGTACGTATTTCAACACCTCGCCGATTCCCGAGGAGCAGCGCAAAGCCGGATTTGGCGGCGTCAACAGATATAAAGACCTTGAAGGTTATAACAATTCGGAGTTGGTGATCAATACTTCGAAACGTGTTGACGTGATTTCGAAAGCGCTTGCCGTCCAGTCGAAGTCGCTTGATGAGATTTTGAAGCTCGCGAAGGAAAAGAACAAGCTGCTTGCCGCGATTCCGGCGATCCAGCCCGTGCAGAATGAGAATCTGCGGGCGGTGGCATCCGGGTTTGGATACAGGAGCGATCCGTTTACGAAGGCGCGAAAATTTCATGCAGGAATGGATTTTTCGGCAAAAACGGGCACTCCAATTTTTGCGACCGGCGATGGTGTGGTTGTGCGTGCCGACAATAATGCGTCGGGCTACGGAAACCATATCGTAATCCGCCATGGCTACGGTTATGAAACGCTCTATGCGCATTTGAGCAAGTACAAGGCAAAGAAAGGCCAGCGCGTAAAACGTGGCGATGTGATTGGTTACGTTGGCAGCACGGGAAGATCGGAGGCACCGCATCTTCATTATGAGGTACATAAGGGCGGGAAAGTCGTTAATCCGCTGAATTTTTACTACGGAAATATTTCTGCTGAAGAATATGTCGTAATTTCGAAACTTGCTAACCAGGAAAATCAATCTTTAGACTGATGCACATAGAATTATCACCCGACAAAAGATATTACAGCATTGGCGAGCTCGCAAAGGCTTTTAACGTGAATGCTTCGCTGATACGGTTTTGGGATAAGGAGTTCGATATTCTGAAGCCAAAAAAGAATGCAAAAGGCAACCGGATGTTCACTCCCGAAGATGTCAAAAACCTAAAATTGATTTATCATTTGGTGAAAGAACGCGGGTTTACGCTCGAAGGAGCGAAAACGCATTTGAAAGAAGGACAGAAAAAAACATTGGATAAGTTCGAGATCATCAGCAAGCTTGAAGCAATCAAATTACAGTTGACAAAAATCAAGAACGAATTATAGAAGTTCATTAGCATTACAAACTAAATAACAAATAGAAACCAATAATTAAAAAATTAGACAAATGAGAAAATTTTTGCCATGGATTATAATCGGAGGAATTGTGTTAATCCTCTTCATCTGGTTCAAAGGAATCAATAACACGGCTGTTACACTGAACGCCAATATCGAAGAATCGTGGGGTAATGTCCAAACTTCGTATCAACGTCGGAATGATTTGATCGGCAACCTGGTCAACACGGTGAAGGGTGCAGCGGAACATGAGCGCGAAACATTGACCGCCGTTGTCGAAGCACGTGCTAAAGCTACGTCGGTGCAGGTAGACCCTACCAATATCACGCCGGAGCAATTGGCAGCGTTTAACCAGGCACAGAGTGGGGTTTCGTCGGCATTATCGCGCCTATTGGTGAGTGTCGAGGCATATCCGACATTGCAGGCCAACCAGAACTTCCTCAAACTTCAGGATGAACTTGCAAGCACCGAAAATCAGATCCTGACCGCGAGAACACGATTTAATGAAGCTGTAAAGCCTTACAATGTTCATGTTACACGTTTTCCAAACAATATAATTGCAGGCATGTTCGGATTCGAGAAAAAAGCGTTTTTCGATGCGGTTGAAGGCGCCGACCGACCTGTAGAAGTCCAGTTTTAATATGTCACATGCAACCGAACTTTTGTCGAAGGATGACGAACTCGAAGTTGTCGAGGCGATTCGGCTTGCCGAGAAGGAAACCTCTGGCGAAATCCGCGTCCACATAGAAAGCAAATTGAGAGGCGATGTAATGGACCGCGCCGGTGAAGTTTTCCATCTGCTTAAAATGGACAATACGAAATTGCAGAACGGCGTGCTGATTTACATTGCGGTCGACGATCATAAATTTGCCATAATCGGCGATAAGGGAATCAACGACATTGTAGGTCATGACTTTTGGGATTGCACAAAAGACATTATGTCGGCGCATTTTAAAAAAGGCAATTTCAAACAAGGTTTGATCGACGGAATCAAACGCGCCGGCGAACAGCTTCAAAAACATTTTCCGTGGGAAAGCCACGATACAAACGAATTGCCGAATGAAATCTCAAGAACCTGATGACGTTTAAAAAACAATATCTTTTTCCCTTTTTACTGCTTGCCCTTTTTGCATCGGCGGCTGCGGCAGCTCAGTTCAAGATTCCGGAAAAACCGAAGTTCCAAACGAGTGTTTACGATTATGCGACGATTCTGGATGCGGCTCAAAAATCGGCGCTCGAAGAAAAGCTTATCCGTTATTCAGATTCCACGACCACGCAAATAGTTGTGGTTACCGTACCCACGATCAATGGCGAAAGCATCGGGATCCTCGCACCCAAATGGGCGCATGAATGGGGCGTTGGCCAGGCAAAAGAAGACAATGGGATTTTTATTTTACTGGCACAGAAAGAACGCGAGATTTGGATTGCGCCAGGATATGGGGTCGAAGACCGACTTACAGCAGGAATTAACGGCCAATTGATCCGCAACGTCATCATTCCGGAATTCAAGCGGGGTGATTATTATGCAGGGCTCGACAAAGGTGCCGATGCTATTTTTGAGGTATTGAACGGCAAATACAAAGGCGAACGCAAAAAAGACAATAAGGGTGCGCCGCCCCTATTATTTATTGTCATCTTTATCATAATCATCATTATCCTGGTTTCACGGCGACGCGGCGGAGGTAGTTCCGGGAATCGCGGCGGCGGAATCGATCTGGCCGACATCCTGATCCTGAGCAGCCTTGGCCGCGGCGGATTTGGTGGCGGTGGCGGAAGTTTTGGTGGCGGCGGCGGAGGATTCGGCGGCGGGGGCTTCGGTGGCGGTTTTGGCGGCGGCGGATTTAGTGGCGGTGGCGCCGGTGGAAGCTGGTAAAAGCAATTGATAATTAATAATTGATAATGGATAATTGACAATTGATAATTGACAATTGACTGGCGGAACAGCGTATTTCTTAACGCAAACTGCCTGTTGCACTGTAGCTGCGGCTGCCAACGATTAAAACAGAAACTGCTTACTAACCGCTTTAATACTGAACTGGCTACCTTTTACCTGCAAACTTATCGATCTTATACGTCAGTGAAAACATCGCATAACGTTGCAAAACCGTGTTTTCCTCATCGCGGATTACGGTCGATGTAATCGTTCGGCTGGTGCTTTGGTTTTGGTTCAGTACATCATACACCTTGACTTTCGCAAGCAGTTTTTCGCCAAAGAAATTGTATCCAAGGCTGATGTTCCATAAATAGAAATCTTTTTTGAATCCGTCGGCTATATTGGAATTGTACGTATAACCGAAGTCATTTCCAAAGACTACCTGTTTAGGCCAATAGGACGTTAATTGCAGGTTGAAACGATGCGAAACCGAATTTGCTTTATCGATCGGATAATTTTTGTAGGTCTGTTCATTAAACGACATCGAATAAGTCGGATTCACCGATAGCAATTCACCGTAATCATACGTGAAATTTGCCCGTGGCGACAGCCTGAACATCGAACTTTGATACAGTTCTCCATTCGTAAAGCCTTTATTTTTACTGAAATTGACTCCAAGTCCGAAACCATACTTGAACGAATGCGCCTCGCGTTTAAATGATTTGTTCCAGTTCCCGCCAAACCATAAATAATTTGTTCCCGATACATTTTCGTATGTGGTAGTCCGCTTGCGGCTTTCATCGAATGTCGTATTCGAAACCACTTGAGAATTCCATATGGTCCCACCAGCGTAGAAGTTGTAACCCGACTTTGTTGCAAAGTCATAGTCGCGGAAACTAAAATACAGGTATTGATATTTCTCAGGATCAAGGTCGGGATTTCCCATGAATGTATTCAGCGTATTGTTAAGGTCGGGAATCGGTAAAATTTTTGCCGCGAGCGGAAAATCGGCCGTGTAATTAAAATACGCGTACAAGGCTTTTGATTTGGTGAATTTGTAATTTCCGTTTATGCTTGCATGGGGAAGCATATAGTCTTTATTCACCGCGTATTGCTGATCCAGATAACGCCCTTCGTTCGAAAAATTGGTGATTGCTGTACCCAGGCTTGCCTGTACGTTCAATTTTTTCTTCCGGATCTGAAAACCCGCCCACGGCCTGATCGTATTTATCATTTGATCCGTTTCGCGCGACAGCAATTCATTGTATTCGCCATAATTGTTTTCTGCCGGATCGAAATTAAAATTGTGATCGTCAGATCGGGTGACTTTATTCAGGACACTGACACCCAGCGTCAGATTTAGAGAATCCTTTAATGGTTCCTGATAATCGATTTCAAACGAATATGAATCGGTTGTGTTGTCGACTCTTCGAAGTTGGTTTCGCGTATCGGTAGTTACTTCCGGAATGCCGTCCTGATTTTCATCAGCATAGAAATTCGTAATCGATCGATCAACATTAGTAGATAAATCACTTCTGTTTTCATTGTCGAAGCCAACATTTATGAGCCGGCCCTTCCTATTCATAATCTTAGTGACGTAGATGCTGCTGCTGAATACACGGTTGTCGGCTTCATCGCGTGTATCCGATACGTTGTCGTTCAGTAAAATCGCCTGCTCACTTACCGAAAATTCATTTGATTGCCGCTTCAACACCGCATTCGACGCAACGAATTTCGGAGTGAAATACACAGTAGTCGTCGAATCGAGTTTGAATTCGAAATCGGAATTGAAATTATGTGCCAAACGGTCATTCTTTGATGTTGAACTGGATTCGGTCGTATAATTTCCTTCTGGCAGCAAGTTGACCTGACGGGTCCGGTTTACATTCTCGCTGTTGGCTTCGGTGTAGAAATAGCTCATATTGGCATCGAAATCAGCAAACCACTCGTCGGCATAATTTACGCCAAGCATGTTCGACTGTGTGATTCCGCTTCCGCCAAATTGCATGCCATTGATCGAAAAACTTCCATCGCCACCCATCCACATCGAAGCCGAATTCCGCCCTCCTCCCATGCTGTCGAAAATTTCATTCATCGAAAATCCGGTGGCATTGATGTTATTCGAGGAACCCAGCACGCTTATTTTACGATTGCCTTTAAAGTAATTGACAAGCAAACTGCTTTCATAACGTTCATCAGTTCCATACCCGCCCATAAACTTTCCAAACAAGCCTTTGTTCTTATCCTCATCGATAGTAAGGTTGATGCTCGAATCGTTTGACGAAGCGGCTTTGCCCGAAAGTTCTTCCTTCTTGGTTTTCAGATCGGTAACCTGGACTTTGCTGATGATTTCGGACGGAAGGTTCTGAAGTGCAATCTTGCCGTCTTTGTCGAAGAAAGGTTTTCCGTTGACCAATATCTGGTTGACCTCCTTCCCATTGACGGTAATCTTGCCATCGGCATCGATTTCAACCCCGGGAAGCTGTTTGAGTAACGCTTCAACATTAGCATCCGGCCGTAATTTAAATGACGAGGCGTTGAATTCAAGCGTATCGTTTTTAATCCTGACCGGTGGCGCCTCCGAAGTTACGACAACTTCGCCAAGCGCAATGGGTGCATCATTCAGGCGTATTGTCCCGAAATCTTTTGATGTGAGGTCCTTTTCTTCAATCCGGCATTCTTCAAATCCGGAATAGGAAACGATCAGCACCACAGGTTTTGAAGGCTTTTGTGTGACAAGCGAAAAGTTTCCGTTCTTATCGGTTATGGTATAATCAACCATTGTCGAATCGGCTACTGCCGATAAATAAACGGTCGCCGCTTCGAGTGGAAGCTGTGATGCGGCGTCAACGACTTTGCCATTTAATGTTATTCTGTTCTGAGCAGCCGCAGAAAAGCAGGCAAAAGCGAAGGCGAGCAACAAAAGCTGTCGGAGCATAAATTTAGGGTTAGATTGGGTAATAACTTAAAAGCGCAAAATTTAGTATAAAAGTTCTTACAAATTTTAGTCCGCGGATTTGCAATTTGGAATTTGAATATTGGAATTTGGAATTTAGATATTGGGATTTGGAATTTGGATATTGGAATTTGGATATTGAAATTTGAAATTTTAAGAAACTACCAACTACCTACTAAACTCATCTTGCAATAAAAAAAACCGAAGCGTCGCTTCGGTTCTTTTTTTTTACTTCTCCCGAATATAAATATCGATCGGTACTCCTGAAAAATCCCATTTCTCGCGGATCTTGTTTTCAAGGAATCGCTTGTACGGTTCCTTAACGTATTGCGGTAAGTTCGCGAAGAATACAAACTGTGGCGTTGGCGTTGGAAGCTGCATGCAATATTTGATCTTGACGTACTTTCCTTTAAGTGCCGGCGGCGGGTAACCTTCGATCACTTTCAGCATATAGTCGTTGAATTTCGAGGTCGCAATGCGTTGCTTGCGGTTTTCAAAAACCTGTACCGCTGCTTCGAGTGCTTTCAGCAAACGTTGCTTGGTAAGTGCCGATACGAATAAAATAGGCACATCGGTAAACGGCATCAGTTCTTCACGGATTTTGTTCTCGTAATCGCGCGTCGACATCGTGTCTTTTTCGACCAGATCCCATTTGTTGACCAATATCACAACACCTTTGCGGTTCTTTTCGGCAAGCCAGAAAATACTTTGGTCCTGTCCTTCGAAACCACGGGTCGCGTCGATGATCAATATGCAGATGTCGGCATGCTCAATGGCACGAACCGACCGCATAACCGAATAAAATTCAAGATCTTCCTTGACTTTAGCTTTACGCCTGATTCCGGCCGTATCGACCAGATTGAATTCAAACCCGAATCGGTCGAATTTTGTATCGATCGCATCACGGGTCGTTCCGGCAATGTCGGTAACAATATAACGATCCTGGCCGATAAGCGCGTTGATAAAACTCGATTTTCCGGCATTTGGTCGTCCAACCACCGCAAAACGCGGCAACTCGGTTTCCTGCTGTGCAGGTTCGGGTTTTTCGGGGAATGCGTCAATCAACGCATCAAGCAAATCGCCTGTCCCGCTTCCCGATATGCTCGCAAAAGTGAAATAATCGCCCAAGCCCAAATTATAGAACTCGACCGCATCCTTTTCACGCATCGCATTATCGACTTTATTTACGGCAAGCAAAACCGGTTTTGTGACTTTTCGCAACAGCTTCGCAACCGCTTCGTCCATTGGCGTGATGCCTTCCTCGACATCTACCACAAAAATGATTACATCGGCTTCGTCGATAGCAAGTTCGACCTGTTTGCGTATTTCGCCTTCAAAAACGTCGTCACTTCCGCGAACATAGCCGCCCGTGTCGATTACCGAAAACTCCTTACCGTTCCATTCGCTTTTCCCGTAATTCCGGTCGCGGGTGACCCCGGATACCGAATCGACAATCGCTTCCCTTCTTTGTATCAGCCGATTGAACAGGGTTGATTTCCCAACATTCGGTCTTCCTACTATCGCAACAATGTTATTCATGATATTTTTAAATAGTCTGCAAAGATAACCCTTTTGTGTGAAGCTGTGTATTTTGTTTTGGGCGTTTCCTTCGGCTGTATCTTGCTCAATTGTGCGACATCTGAATCCTTTTCGCAAGGATGCCACTGCAACCCCTAACACAATCGGTCTAAATGACGATCCCGGCGTTAAAATAAACTTAACCGTCATAGTTGCTTTGACGTGGATGAGTACCTTTATGGGTTGAACCAAAATCATACAACTATGAAATGTCCGAATTGTAACGTAACCCTTGTAATGTCTGAACGAAGCGGAGTAGAAATCGATTATTGCCCGGAATGTCGCGGCGTGTGGCTTGACCGTGGCGAACTGGACAAACTGATCGCGCGCTCGGTGACTTCTACTCCGGGATTTAGTGATACAGAATACAGCGATCCGAAATATGGCGGCCAAAAAGGCGACTATTACAAAAAGAAGCGCAAAGAATCTTTCCTTGGGGATCTGTTCGATTTTTAGCAGGAACTTCCGGTTTACGGGTGCTGCGTGAAGGATGGAAGCGTCATCCTTTTGGGCGCGCCGCGAGCCGGCCAGGCGAAGCAAGCGCCCAAAAGATAAAGCGGACAGCCTGGCCCCTTAGACCGGCTCAGCGCAGGCCAAGGGGCACGCCCAAGGTAAACTTCAAAAAAAATTCCAAAACCCAGTTCTCAAATTGGATTTTGGAATTTTTATTTATAGGATTCTTTTCTTAGTTGTTGTATCCGAAACGCCTTAGCTGATTCGCGTTGCTTCTCCAGTTTTTATTCACCTTTACGTAGGTCTCCAAATGAATCTGCTTGCCGAAGAACTTCTCCAAATCGGCCCGGGCTTCAATTCCCACGCGTTTAAGCGCTTCGCCTTTGTGCCCGATGATGATGCCTTTCTGTGTATCGCGCTCCACCATTATGAGTGCCCGGATCCTGATGATATCGTCGTCTTCAAAAAATTCCTCGGTTTCAATTTCAACCGAATACGGAATTTCCTTCTTGTAATGTAAAAGGATTTTCTCGCGTATGGTTTCGTTCACAAAAAAACGTTCGGGCTTGTCGGTCAGCTGGTCTTTCGGATAATAGGCCGGCGACTCGGGAAGAAGTTCCAGGATTCGCGCGAAAACTTCGGGAACATTGAAATTCTTAAGTGCCGAAATCGGGAAAATTTCCGCATTCGGTACTTTCTCACTCCAAAACGCGACCTGCTCTTCAAGCTGGAGCTGATTTGAATTGTCGATTTTGTTTAACAGCAGCAAGACCGGAATTTTCGCGTGGATGATTTTATTAAAAAACGCTTCGTCCTTTAAATCCTGTTCGCCGATCTCAACCATGTAAATTAAAATATCGGCATCCTCAAACGCCGATTTTACAAAGTTCATCATCGATTCCTGCATCTCATAGGCAGGTTTGATGATTCCCGGCGTATCGGAAAGGATAACCTGGAAATCGTCACCATTTACGATTCCGAGAATACGGTGCCGGGTGGTTTGTGCTTTTGAGGTAATGATCGAAAGCCGTTCACCGACAAACGCGTTCATCAGGGTTGACTTACCAACGTTGGGGTTACCAATTATATTTACAAATCCTGCTTTATGTGCCATTTTATTTTACTTTATGCTTACAACCGAATGTCCACCGGACATTCTCCTCTTAATATTAAATCAATAATATTTACGAATTCTGCTTGTTTGACATTTTGTTCAATTTACGCTATAGCCGAATGGCGACCGCACATTCTCGTCTTACTATACTAATTTACGAATTCTGCTTTGTGAGGCCTACCGTAACATTATATAAATATAAAAAGCCACTCATTTCTGAATGGCTTTTGTAGTAGCGGGAACAGGACTCGAACCTGTGACCTTCGGGTTATGAGCCCGACGAGCTGCCTACTGCTCTATCCCGCGCTGTTCGAGTGCAAATATACAACGATTATTAGCTTTGGCAAATATTTTATGAAAAAATTAGACCAGGCGGCTTGCAATAATGTAAGAAGAACCATTTTGATTGCAACAAAATCGATGTCAATCTTAATACATTTACAATAAACTAACACTATGGACTACATTCAGGCACTTGGACTGGTGGCTGCGGTGCTGACTACTGCCGCAAACATTCCGCAGGCTTTTAAAATCATCCGCACAAAATCGACACAAAGCATTTCGACGATGACGTATTCGTTGCTGCTGACGGGGTTTATCGTATGGATTACCTACGGTATTCTTGATGACGACCTGCCGATCATCCTTGCTAATAGCATTTCCGCGTTGGTAAGCGCAACTATATTGTTTCTTAAGCATACGTCGAAAAAAGTCCTTGACGAAATTCATGACAAACTGCACAGCGATTCCGACCGGTGATTCTTTCGCGCACGATTCAACCCATTGATTATTAATTTAGTAGGCGACGAAAATGGGAATCATACAAATAATGTAAAAAATTGTATAAAAGAAAATTTAGTTGTAACGGCCAACTTTGTCAGACACATCACAAATACCTATTACCATGAAATCTTTACACAGACCCACTCCCGGCAATGAGAAAGCTTACAAGGCCACAACTCGAGTAATCGACAACTTTGAAGACCTTTATGATGAAAAACTACAGGATGTATATTGGAATGAAACAACACTACTGAAAGCAATGCCGAAGACCGGTCCTAAAATAAAGAAAATGAAATCGCGATAGATCGCTAAAAGTTGCCTGTCAGTAGACAGGTTTTTTTTTATGCCATGTAAAAGCTGTAAAAATTTCGGAAAATCAAATAATGTGCGTCGCCCACATAAGAATGAAATTTGAGAAAAAATTACAGCTATGACCATCGCAAAATTAAACGAGGCGATTCACTCAAAATCGGACGCCTTATCACAATTGATAATTAAAAAAGTAGCACAAACGTATGTGCACATATACGAAGCGTTTATGATTCTTCGTTTATTCATGTAAACCTGCATTCAGTCACAATGAAAAAATCGGAAAAAGCAACCCCAAAAAAAAGAACCTCCAAAAAGAAATTATCTCCCGAGCAGTTGCGTCAACAGTTTGATGAACAATTACGCATGCGGTACTGGGTTGAAAATGAACTTGTGGAATTGCTTCCGAGGTTATTAAAGAAAGCTACTTCGTATGAACTCGCAACAGCAATCGAAGAGCAATTGGAAATAGCCAAAGCACAGGTGATCTGTATCATTCATGTGTTCGACGCCATGCAGGAAAGAGCCGTCGGATATAAGTCGCCCGAAATGGCGGCGCTAATTGAAGAAGCCGAAAAAGTAATCAACAGCGAGGTTATGGGATATGCGGGTGATGCTTCAATTATTGCTATCTGCGAAAGCATTATGCTTCTCGAAATCGATTCTTTCAAAAAGTTATTTGCCGACGCAATGGTTATTGGCGAAAAGAAAGCGGCATTGTATCTCGAAGATGCAATCATAACCGAGCAGCATGCTCACAGCTTACTCGCCGAAATTGCGCTGTCGTCGATCTACTTCGAAGAGGCGGGATAAAAAAAAGCCGCAAATTGCGGCCATATTGTGAATTTTAAAATGTTATCCATCGGTGGTATTTATATCTTCGACATCGTCGTCGGATGATAACGAACGGAAACCATCTTCATCCAGGTCAATGTTTTCATTCAAAATGTATTCATCCTGGTTGAATGCCTCAGAATTCCGCGAATTTTTCTTGTCGGCATCCCACAAATCGGAGTTTTGCGCCGTTCCGTCTTCAACATCATCAGAATTCAGTAAACTGGTGCTGGCTTTACTTTCGTCGGTGTAAGTGACTCCGGGCTGTTCGTTGGCGAGATACTTATCTTCGGAAGATGAATAATAACCTTCAACAGTTCCTTTATCGGTTTCACGGCCACCTTGTGCATCCAAAGGTATATCGTGACTTCCATCAGGATGTCGCGAAAACACCTCATCATTCCGGCTTTCGGAATTATCGAAATCTTGATCGTCGTTTTTATTTGGTATCATAGCTTTAGAATAAGATTAAACTGTTTACGTGGTGATCTTTTAGTAATTGCTGATTCGTTTTAAGCAGATTCCGAATGTATTGTCTGTTCCTGACCTGAATTCGTTTGTATTTCATCCCGGTTAAATTCTCTGCTAAATTTTCCAATGCGGTTTTTTTAGGCGTCGAGTTTGTTTTTGCTGCTCTCATATTATAAATTTTTGGTTTGGATAAGATGTTTTCCTATAAATTTACCGATTCCGCGTACAGGCTTGTTTATATTATTGCCTCAATTGGTTACAGGATTACCATTACGGCTTTAATCTGCCTTCGATGCCTACATCTTCAGCATTGCCTCCTGTGATTGCGGCAGCTGCAATTTTTAGCAACGTCACCACTTTTCCCGCCTTGGTATCCCAATAATACGCATCGGTGGGCCTTACTTTTATTACCGTGACATCGGGATCGTTCTCGCCATGCTCAAACCATGCTTTGGCGATGGGGCTCCAGACTTCCTCTATCTTGCTTTTGTCGCGATAAATCGTCGCATTGCCAAAAAGTGACAGGTAATGTGAATCGGAAATGCTTGAAAACAGCAACTGCACACGGTCATCATGCAATATATCAAAATTTTTATTGCTTTGCTGTGAACTTATAAACCACAGATTTCCTTCGTCGTCGACTTCCTGCACGCTCATCGGACGTGTTGCAATGGGCAATGTAGTAAGCTCGGTACAAAACATGCAAATTTTTATGTCTTCTGCCAATTCCTTTATTTTGGCTGCGGCTTCATGACTGCTTAAATTCTTTATCTCGCTCATAATCGAAGTTTTAAATGGTTATTCTCTCAAATTTAGCTTTTATTTCAACTGAAATCTGTTAGCGCTTTACTAATGTTTACGTAACTGGAAGCAAACTTTAAAATCCGAAACCCAGGCCAAACGATACGCGTCCGCCATCACTGGAATAGAAATACGAAAGCTTGGCCGTCACCAAATTAACACCGTTCAGCCACAATCCGCCGCCGGCCGATTGATGCCACTGTTCTGAATAATCGTTAGGCAGCCAAACACGCCCGTAATCGTAGCCGCCGAATACGCCATAGTAAATCGGCGCCAGGCCGTTCTTGAATTTTCCGAGGTTCCACCGCAAATCAGTACTATGCAAGAAAGAATGCTTACCCGTGAAACGGCCATTCCTGAAACCACGGAGATCAAGATCGCCGCCTACAGTCGCAGCCTGATAAAATTCATAATCATCGCTAAACAAAACGCGACCTTTCACGACTGTTGCCAATACCCAGTTTCCAGTTGTCGATAATCTATAATTGAAACCCAGCAATGCATCGGTATACGGGATTTGTCGTGACGTTTCGTTCAGATTCAGCTTATATCCTCCAAGGATTGAAAAAGTCATTCCTAACGTTGGATTAGAAATGTTATCATAATTCGCAAACGTATATTTCGCATTGATATCCACGAAATCCTGATAATTGAATACTTCGGAATTTACGACCCCTGGTTCTGCAATAAATCGGCCGCCGGTTTGCTCTACACGATTACGCTCGTATGACGTCTGCAGCACGACAGAAGAACCTTCTTCGTTGGTCCACTCGATTGAAGGTGCGATCCTGACCGTGCGCATCTTTACGCGGTTGTAATCTTTTCCAAGCGAATCATCGCGATTTGAAGTTTCATTTCCAAAACCAAAGAAATTGATACTGAAATTCGGACTTGTATACAGCGCATCCAGCACAAAATCCCATTTATGAAATAGACCGGGAAAAAAGCCTTTATAAAGCAATTCATATCCACCGGTTGCAAAATAATAGTTTCCGGTGATGCTGTGCTTCTGCGCCAACGGATAACTGTTGAAAGTATTGATGCTGTAGTTTACGACGGCACCGACCTTTATTCCGTCGTCAGGGTTAAACCCAAGATTTGGATAACCGGCAAGAATATTATATTTAGGCTTTTGGTAATCATAGTTATTACGCTCATACGAATCGCTTAATGCCAATTTTGCATTTCCGGCCTGAAGCAAATCATTATCGGTCGAAATGAAGTCATAGATTTTTACTTTTTTCCCGTCTTCAATATCATATAAATCTTTATCGCCGCCGCCCATTAGCCGAAGCTTTATCTTTTTTGCAGTTCCGCGGACTTCAAACACGTCGTCCTCCGATAAACCGTAAAGCCACAGTTCATTTGTTGAACCAGCATCATAATTCCGGTTAAAGGCCAGGTTTTCAGTTTGTCCGTCGAGTTCAAAGACCTTTACATTATACGATTCAGCATTCCGTGTGACTATAAACTTATCTTTTTTGACCGAACCCGGAATAAGTACGATTTTCTGAAGCAGGTTGTAATATTCCGTCGCGATAGTGCCCAGTTGCAGTTTACGTGCTTTTAATTGTTCGCGAATTTTCTGCGCATCGGCATCCTGCATTTCGGAAGGTAGATTTTTGAATGCGAGGTCTATTTCGCTATCGGAAAGATTCGAAACAATATAATCTGCCTGTCGCTGCCATACTGCCTTATCGGAATTTGTAATCAGCGCAAGGTCAAGATTATACGCCAATCGGTTGAACCACTTCACATTTTTTAATTTATCGTCAAATGATTTCATATGCCTGACCGGAGGGAAATTCATTATGATTTTAAACAGCGCGCCATCAAACTTCGTAAATGCCTGGTCTCGGTTAAGCGGGATCGGACGGTAGATTACCTTGCCATTTTCATGGTACTCGCCCCACTGCCATTGTTCGGCGCCGCGGTCCCAATCGCCAATCAGCATGTCGAACAGCCGCGCACGGATATATTGTTCTTCGTCGACAACATATTTACGGTCGTCAATCAGGTTTTCGAGTAACTGTTCCGTATCGATAATTCGCACGGGTTTGCCAAAACTTTTTAGGTTTCGGAATGCATCAGTCGGATGTTCTTCAACCAAATAAAGTTCATTGCCGAAATCATCATTGAATAGTTCAAGCCGATCCTGTTTCGGTATATAATACAACCTCGGATTCGGATGGTTTACGCCAATTCTCTGCGCAAGTCCGGCGACCACAAGTGGCATATAAGGATGTGAGGTCGTATAGAAATCAAGTATGAATTCTTCCGTAAACGTATTGCGGAAGTCTTCTTCAACAAACTGATCTTTAAAAGCTACGGCCTGAAGGAAACGCGTCGCATTTTTTCGCAGCGCACGCATCACATACTGATTCCCGTTACGGTGTTCGAGCGTAAGCGATCGAGCCTGTTCGTCGTCGCCGGCAAGCTGCGGAGCAAGGCCGCCATACAATGTATCGAGACTTACCTGCGGTACAGTAACTTTAATGCCATATTGTTTTCGGAAATGCTTTCCCCAAAAAAAACGATAAAGTGGCTTTTTCTCGGTCATTGCAGGCGCATAGACCGAGGTGTCCTTCATTGCGGCAAAGTGGTTTGAAAATTGACGCAGATTTGGTTTTGGCCGGTCGATCAGTGGTTCGCGTTCGGCGAGAAGACCTTCTTTCCCATCGGATGTGATTCCGTAAAACGAAACTTTGGCTCCACCTGCCTTTCGGATCTGTAGCTCGGCATAGCCATTTCGACCGTATGAAAAGTCCTTATCACCTATTGCGCGGGCACCTTCGTTTTTGGAGCCTGATCCGCTTATAATTTGCTTGATGCCATCCTGATCGATGTACTGAAGGTTGTGGTCATGCCCCGAAATAACGATGACGTTCGGTTTGTTTGCGATCAGGGTTTTGATCCTCCTTGCCATCGCACCGTATTTTTTATTTTGGATGTCCTGCACACTCACACCCGACGTTTTTCGGAACAGAATTCCCAATGTGCCGATGATTGGCAACGGAATATCCTGCTCCAAAGGGAAAAGATGTTCCCGAAACGGGAATTCTCCGCCGTGTGAGCCGTGGGTCATCAAAGGATGATGTATTGCAAGCAATATCGTTTTGTTTTGGTTGCGCGTGAGTTCATCTTCCAGACGATCAAAAAATTGTTCGCGGGTTTTGATTTCACAGCCCGAATTTATTTCCGGCAGCTTATCCCAGTCCTGCAGATACCAATAGCTGTCGATGATTATCATAGCGATATCATTATTGATGGGCATCGTTTCGATTCCGCATGTATTTTGAGGCAGGAACGCTATCTCAGGTTTATAAAATTCATTAACCATTTTCTCCTGCTCCTTCATGCCCTCGATTCCGTTGTACCAGTCATGATTCCCCGGAATGAAAATGGTTTTCCCTTTAAAATTTCGGGTCAGCTGAAGCTGCCGGTTCAGTTTTTCTTCGGCCATGGGGCGACCTTTTGTGCCTTTGGGCGGCATGCCTCTCTCATAGATATTATCGCCAAGGAAAATCACAGTCGAATTTGTGTCGCACTGCATCAATCGATTTTCAAATAACCGAAGCACTTCGGCAGAAGGATTTTTATCGGCATTTCCTGCATCACCTATTAAAAGGACGGTGTGTGAGATTTCCGACGGTTTGAAATCGCCTTTAATGATTATGGGCTTCTTGCTTCCGGATTGTGCGTGATATGTGGCGCACGAATTGAATACTACGCTGCTGACAACGAGTACAGCCAGCCGGTAAACAGCCTTGAAGTTCATGAATGTTGGTCTTTGTGCCTTCGCAGTTTTCCCAAAGGTAATTTCTTCACCGCAAAAAATTTAACAGAATTTCACGGATACGTTACATCTTACCACCCCAAAAATAAAAAAGACGTGCTGCAATCAACACGCCTTTTTATAACTTAAATGTAACTTTATTCTTCTGTTGCAATCGCCTGATTTTTTGTCGTATTGATCCCTAGTGCCATTGCGATCCCGTTATTATCGATCATTGTCAGGTTGAACTTGTCGATTCGCGCAAGATATGCGGAAGCAGTCCCGGAGAATTTATTGTAGGACAGGTTCAGTTCCGACAAATGGATCAACCGCTCTAGTTCATGCGGAATAGGTCCGGAC
>JAEYZX010000148.1 GCA_023427845.1 Bacteroidota bacterium | reverse complement strand
TCATCCCTCATCCCTCATCCCTCATCAAAAAAAAAACTCCCCAAACGGAGAGTTAATCTATTTTATTTTTGAAATAATATCGGCCATCAAGTTCTTCATCAAATTCGTCGATTCTCGGCGGTTTAGGTTTTGGTTTGCTTGCCATGGCTTTCTTTTTCCACAGCTCGAATTTATCGGATGTAAGCTTCTTTTTCATAATGTCGAGTACATCCTGCTCTGACAATCCCAATTCCTTTTTAATGATTTCAAACGGATTTCTTTCTTCAAGTGCCAATGTCATCAGGCGTTCCGTCTGTTCCCAATTCAACTCAATTTTTTTGTTCTTTCTCATCAGTTAAAAAACTAATTCCGGTAGTAGGTTAATTATTTGGTCAATATTAATAAAAAATGCAATTACTTTTTAAAGCGGCTAAAATTTTTATTTTAAATCGATTGCGACGGATTTTTTCGTTTTTGAAACGGGATTTTTAAAAGGTTTTCCAAGTTGTTGTGCTGTGTTGGATCCATATGTGTATCGACCCCGTAAATAATCCGGTCACGCTCGAGGATTGAAAATGTACCAAACAACCGATCCCAGATCGAAAAGATGTTTCCATAGTTGGTATCGGTGTAGGGCATCACATAATGATGGTGCACTTTGTGCATATCGGGCGAGACGATGATGTAACTCAACAATCGATCAACTTTTCGCGGAAGTGAAATGTTTGCGTGATTGAACTGCGAAAACACAACCGACAGCGACTGATAAAGAAACACCATCCACATCGGGCTTCCAATTATAAAAACCGCAAGCGTCGTAAACACAAAACGGATCACACTTTCACCGGGATGATGCCGATTTGCAGAAGTAGTGTCGATCCATGTATCGGTATGGTGAATCAGATGAAAACGCCACATCCATTTTGTCTTGTGCTGCACCCAGTGCGCGACCCATGCCCCGATTAAATCCAGCAGCAGTAATCCAAGAAGCATATAGATCCAGATGTTCATTTCGGGAAGCCAATGCAAAATCCCAAAATGATTCTGCACCGTCCATTCGGCGGCCATCAATAGCAAAAAGGCCATCGCAAAGTTCACGACAATCGTACTAATCGTAAAGAAGATATTGATCGATGCGTGATGCAGTTTCCTGTATTCAAAAGAAAATAATGGCCGAACGCTTTCAAGCAGCCAGAAAACAGCGATTCCGCCTGCAAGTATCAATCCGCGATGCAGCGACGGAATTTCAGAAAAATACGCGATTACGGATTCCATTTGAATTTGTTTATTTTCAAATGTATAAAAATCCGTCTTACGCCGTTTTCTTTTTTAAGTTCAGGTTCATGATCACGATTGCCGCTATGATCAATAAAATGCCGAGCCATTGTACCGCATTTACGGGTTCGTTCAGTAATACGTAAGCCATCATTACCGAGACCGGAAGTTCAAGCGATGAAACGATGCTCCCGAGCCCGAGTCCCGTATGCGGAAACCCAGCATTCAAAAGCATTGGAGGGATTATCGTACCGAATAATGCCAGGATGATGCCCCACTTGAGGAAAATCCCAAAATCAAATGGCGTAACCTGTGTGATCAACGCGAAAGTGAAAACAATTACCGCACCGCCCATAAGCATATAAAGGCTGCGTTGTGACGTGGAGATGTTCAGCGCGACACGGTTTGATGTGAACATTGTGGTAGTAAACGAAGCAGCAGCCAACATTCCCCACAGAATACCGCGCCAGTCAAGCGGCGTTTTGTTATATAGGAGATTGGTCGCAAGTGCGGTCCCGATCAGCACCACGCCAACCGAAATGACTTTGATTTTGGAAGGAAGTTTTCTTTCGAGCAACATTTCCAGCAAGACGCCCATCCAAACCGTCTGCATCAGCAAAACAATCCCGATCGATACGGGAATATACTTTACAGCTAAATAATAGAAAAGGCTTGTGAAACCGAGTGAGGTTCCGGCAAGCATCAATTGTAAAATATTTTTGCGTGACGCTTTTACGACATTTTCGCCGATTCGGTTTTTCTGGAATAAATTAATCAGCAGGATTCCAATGAGCCCGTAAATGAATTGCGCAGTCGTGACTTCGGCTGTTGTGTAACCTTCATTGTATGCCATCTTGACAAAAGTGGCAAGCATGCCGTAGCTCGTTGCTCCAAGTCCGACCAATACCACGCCTTTGAGCAGGTTGTTTTTCTTTTCCATTTCAATTTTTAAAAGCGGGCAAAGATAGGCATTTCGGCAGCCAAAAATAAATGGCCGCAAATACATAATTGTAATTGCGGCCAGTTCAGGTACGAATGTTTTTAATGGATAGACGGGTTGCCATCGTCCGGACTATTTGCGCCGGGCTTATTTTTTTTAAATGCGGTATCCTCCTGATTCAAAATTTTGTCTGTCGACGTTTCATTTTCAGGCATCGCATTGCCGTGTTCATGACCGAGGAAATCGCCTGCTTTGTCAGTGTCGGCTGTCTTTTGATCATTTGTGTTTTCGTTTTTCGGCTTGTGGTTATCTGGATCCATGAGAGTAGCTTTTAGTTTCCATAAATTTAAGTTTTCCGGCTGCCGCTGGGTTTATAGCATGTTGCCCAAATGTTGTATAATTTGTTTGAATTGGGTGCCGCGAGGCATGCGCGAACAGGCGCATGGCGAGCGCATAAAAAAACCCGCAGTTTTCACCACGGGTTTGCTATTCAACAATCAAAAACTTATTTAATCAATTCAAAACTTCGTTTCACGAATGCGGTCAATTCTTCTCCTTTGAGTAGGTTCTGCGATAATTTAGCAAGATCGAGCGCCTGTTTTACAAGGTGTTCCTGGTGCGTCTTATCTTCGGTATTTAGGATGCTTGTTGCAAGTTCCGAATTCGTATTCACCACCAGGTTGTACATTTCAGGGAAGTTCCCCATTCCAAACATTCCGCCGCCGCCGGTTTGGCTCATCTCTTTCATCCTTCGCATAATTTCTGGCTGCGTGATGATGAATGGCGACGCAGTGCTGTCTAATGCCTCCAGTTGCACTGAATAATTGGTTTTTGGGACGATGGTCTCGACAACTGTTTTAAGTTTCTCTTTTTCATCATCCGAAAGTTTTGAAATCGCGGCATCTTCCTTTTTTATAAGATTGTCGATATGATCGGAGTCGACCCTTACAAACGATAACTTCTCATTGTCACTTTCCAATTTTTGGATCAGGTGCGAAATGATAGGTGAATCGAGCAATAAAACTTCATAACCTTTGGCTTTGGCCGATTCGATGTAGCTGTGCTGCGCATCTTTGTTCGATGCATAAAGCAATACCAGTTTCTCGTCTTTGTCGGTTTGTTTTTCTTTCAGGTTTTCTTTAAGTTCATCAAGTGTATGGAACTTCCCGTCGACTGTAGGGTATAGTGTGAACGCACCGGCTTTTTCGTAGAATTTCGGCTCCGACAGCATTCCGTATTCCAGTACGATCTTGATGTCGTTCCATTTTTGTTCGAAATCCTCACGATTTTCAGTGAAAAGCGACTTGAGTTTGTCGGCGACTTTCCGTGTGATGTAATTCGATATTTTCTTTACCGCACCATCAGCCTGAAGGTACGATCTTGAAACGTTCAGCGGAATGTCGGGCGAATCGATCACTCCTTTAAGCATCGTCAAAAATTCAGGTACGATTCCTTCAACATTATCGGTTACATACACCTGATTTTGATAAAGCTGGATTTTATCCTTTTGGATCTGCAGGTCGGCCGACATTTTTGGGAAGTACAAAATTCCCGTCAAATTGAACGGATAATCAACATTCAGGTGAATATTGAACAACGGCTCATCAAATTGCATCGGATAAAGCTCACGGTAAAAATTTTTGTAATCTTCATCGCTTAAATCGCTTGGCTGCTTCGTCCATGCAGGATTTGGGTTGTTGATGATGTTGTCGACTTCAATCGTTTCTGCCTTATAATCTTCCGGTGCGTCATCCGGCTTAGGAAGTGTTTCGGTTTTGGTCCCGAATTTAATCGGCACCGGCATAAACTTATTATACTTCTGCAGCAATGAACTGATGCGGTTCTTTTCCAAAAATTCCAATGAATCTTCTGCTATGTGAAGGATGATTTCGGTTCCGCGATCTTGCTTGTCAGCCGGTTGCAGCGTGAACTCGGGGCTTCCGTCACATGTCCAATGCGCCGCCGGTTCATCCTTAAACGATTTGGTGATGATCTCAACCTTGTCGGCAACCATGAATGCCGAATAGAAACCAAGACCAAAATGTCCGATTATTCCCGCATCTTTAACAGTGTCTTTATACTTATCGAGAAATTCTTCCGCACCTGAAAAAGCAACTTCATTGATGTACTTTTCAACTTCCTCCATCGTCATTCCAATACCCTGGTCGATGATGTGCAGCTTCTTTCCTTCCTTATCGATCTTAACTTCAATGATCGGATTGCCGTATTCGGTCTTTACCTCGCCAATACTGGTGAGATGTTTGAGTTTTAATGTAGCGTCGGTTGCATTAGAAACCAATTCGCGAAGGAAAATTTCGTGATCGCTGTACAAGAATTTTTTGATCAGTGGAAAGATGTTTTCTACAGAAACATTAATTTTTCCTGTTGTCATAGTATTGATTTTTATTTATTGATGATTTTTATCGTTTCGCCGACTAAGACAAATAAGATACCATTGCGATTAAATGTGACAAAATGGCGGATGTTAATTTTAAGTCAAATAAAAGGCGTTTTTTAACACTTCGCATGTTTCGATTGTATATTTGTTATGGTAACTTATAAACCCCAATAGCATGAAAAAATTAATTTTAAGCGGAATTTTGGCTGTATTGCTTTTTGCATGCAAATCAAATTCCGCCACTACAACCAAACTCGACCGCAATTCTCAGGTCGACATGAAAGGAAACTGGGTGCTCAGCTCTGTCAGCTATCCTGGTTCCGATGTAATTACAGTAAATTCTTTCGAGCTGGCCGACTCGAAATGTTTTGAGGGCAGCACCTGGAAACTGATTTCAAATAACAATAAAGGTGAGATGTCGATCACAAAACCGGGATGCGCTGCTTTTAGTTCACCCATTACCTGGTTTGTGAACCGCGACGGGCAGTTTGTACTGAAGATCCTGAATGCAGGTGAAAAAGCGCGTAAAGTACGTGACGGCTATGTCCTTAATGTTGCGAATCAATCTGAAAATTCATTCCAACTCGTAGACCGCATCAATGTTGGCGGGAAAAACACCGATGTCGTTTACCAATTTCAAAAAGTTAACTAAATAAAATACCATGAAAAAGATATCAATTTTTATTATTGCCTTACTATTTACCACAGGTTCGGTTTTCACCGGATGTGAGGCTGTAAAGAATACAAATAAGACCCAAAGGGGCGCTGCAATAGGTGCCGCAAGTGGTGCCATCATTGGTGGTGTAATCGGAAACAATGCAGGTAAAGGTGGGAAGGGCGCTCTTGGCGCTGTTCTCGGCGGAGTCGTAGGCGGGGTTGCCGGTGGAGTAATCGGTAATCAGATGGACAAACAGGCCCGTGAGATCGATAACGCGGTTCCAGGTGCCGAAGTCGAAAGGGTAGGCGAAGGAATCAAACTGACGCTTAAGGAAAATGCTGTTCGTTTCGACACAAATAAATCAACGTTGACAAGTACCGCCAAGGCAAACTTAGACAAATTGGTTCCTGTTTTCCAGGAATACAGTGAAACCGACATCCAGATTTTTGGATATACCGATAGTACCGGGCCGGCCGACTATAACCTCACATTATCGCAGCAAAGAGCATCTTCTGTACGGGATTATTTAGTTTCAAAAGGCATTTCCTCAAATCGTTTTACAACTACAGGTTTGGGAATCGCCGATCCTATTGCTTCCAATGATACACCTGAAGGCCGAAGCGAAAACCGACGTGTCGAATTTGCGATTACGGCGAACGCCAAAATGGTCGAAGAGGCTCAAAAACAAAATTAATCTACCATGTTCAAGAAAAAGCTGCTTCAATTGAAGCGGCTTTTTTTTTGTCTGCCCGCAATTCAAAATTATGCTTGAAATCAAAAACATATCATTCTCGTACGGCGACAAGCAAATTCTTAATGGAATCAACTTGAATATTCCCCAGGGATCCACTGTTGCATTTATCGGCGAAAGCGGGTCCGGAAAAAGCACTTTGCTTAAATTGATTTATGGACAGCACGATCTTGCCGAGGGTGAAATCATTTACAACGGACATCTCATCCTCGGACCCAAATTCAATCTTATTCCTGGTGAAGATTACATAAAATATCTCGCGCAGGATTTTGGTTTGATGCCTTTCAGCACTGTCAGTGAAAACGTCGGAAAATTTCTCTCGAACAGCCGTAAAGATGAAAAGCAACGCCGTACTTCCGAACTACTGGAGATGGTCGGCATGTTGGAATACGCAAACGTGAAACCGAAATTCCTGAGTGGCGGTCAGCAACAACGGGTGGCGTTGGCAAAAGCGCTTGCACTTGAACCTAAAATGCTGCTTCTCGACGAACCGTTTAGCCAGATCGATGCTTTTAATGCGAATCCGTTGCGACGAAATTTATTTTCCTATTTAAAGCAACAATCCATTACATGCATTATTGCGACGCACGACACCAATGATTTTTTGCCTTATGCCAATGAAGTCGTGGCGATGTGCAAAGGTGAAATCGTGGCTGCCGGACCAACTGCGTTTATATATGACAATCCGCAATCCCGCTATGTTGCAGCATTATTTGATGAGGTGAATGAGATTCCGACTTCCTTTTTTGGTGCATCATCAAACGAAATCCAATTGCTCTATCCGCACCAGTTGAAACTTGCGGAAAAAGGAATAAGCGCCGTGGTTGTTGGTAGTTATTTCCGCGGAAGCCGATATTTGATGGAAGCCGAATCCGAATTCGGACCACTGTTTTTTGAAAATGATTATAAAATCGAAACTGGTACTACAATAAATCTTGCTGTAAAAAAATAACCGTTAAACACATTAGGGATTTTCTATAAATTATCAAAGTTCATTATTGACTTTATGAAAAAAAAAAGAACCCCGAATTTCTTCGGGGCTCCTAAAATTAACTAACCACATATTTAGTTTTTTAGATATTTTTCAAGAAACTGATCCTGCTCCCATAACAGATGCAGGATGTTGTCTTTGGCCGCATATCCGTGCGACTCTTTTGGCAAAATCACCATTCGCGCCGGCGCTCCCAACCCTTTCAATGCCTGGAAATAGCGCTCGGTTTGCAGCGTAAAGGTCCCCGGATTATTATCGGCCTCGCCATGAATCAGCAATATTGGCGTCTTCATTTTATGAGCAGTCATAAAC
>JAEYZX010000134.1 GCA_023427845.1 Bacteroidota bacterium | reverse complement strand
ATGGAAGGTCGTCGTAACCTCCGCCAAAATCCTCGAGATTATCAAATTTACCCAAGCTTCCGATAAATTTAAGCCGGATGTTCTCCAAGCTGCCGTTACGGTGTTTCGCGATGATGAACTCGGCCTGGCCTTCGGTTGGTGAGTGTTCGTCGTCGTCCCATTCGTCGATCTTATAATATTCAGGGCGATAAATGAACGAAACGATATCGGCATCCTGTTCGATCGCACCCGATTCCCTAAGATCGGACAGCAACGGGCGTTTGCTCGATCCACGTGTTTCAACCGCACGCGACAACTGCGAAAGTGCAATTACCGGCACTCCGAGTTCTTTTGCAAGTGCCTTTAAGTTTCGCGAGATCGTCGAGATTTCCTGTTCGCGGTTCCCCATTCCTTTGCCATTGCTTCCGCCGGCTGTCATCAATTGAAGGTAATCTACGATGATGAGTTTGATGCCGTGTTGTGAGGCGAGTCGGCGTGATTTCGCACGAAGGTCAAAGATTGACAGCGATGGCGTATCGTCGATGAACAACGGTGCTTTTTCAAGATTTTTGACTTTAATCGACAGTTGTTCCCATTCGTGTTTCTCGAGTTTTCCGGTACGGAGTTTCTCGGATGACAATCCTGTTTCGGAAGAAATCAGACGCGTGATAAGCTGTACCGACGACATCTCGAGCGAGAACAATGCAACAGGCTGACCAAAATCGATCGCGATGTTTCGCGCCATCGACAATACGAAAGCAGTCTTACCCATACCCGGACGTGCCGCGATGATGATCAAATCGCTTGGCTGCCAGCCCGAAGTAATTTTGTCAAGTTTTTCAAAACCGGTCGCGATTCCCGAAAGACCTTCTTTACCGGCAATTTCCTCGATCCGTTTTTTTGCCTGTATCACAAGGCTTTGTGCGGTCTCGGAACTCCGTTTGATGTTTCCTTGCGTTACCTCGTACAATCTTGATTCGGCTTTGTCGAGCAAATCAAAAACATCGGTGCTTTCGTCATACGATTCTTCGATGATTTCGGATGAGATCCGGATAAGGCTTCGCTGGATGTATTTTTGAAGAATGATGCGTGAGTGGAATTCGATATGCGCCGAAGAGGATATCTTTTGCGTGAGTTGGATCAGGTAGAAATCGCCCCCGGCCAAATCGAGTTTGGCGTTCTTTTTCAATTGAGCCGAAACGGTTAATAAGTCGACCGGCTGCGAATCGGTGAACAACTGGAAAATCGCTTCAAAAATGTACTTGTGGGCATCTTTGTAAAATGCATCAGGCTGCAGTATGTCGATTACCTCATCGACGCCCTTTTTATCGATCATCATTGCACCAAGGACCGCTTCCTCAAGCTCGATGACCTGCGGGGGCAGCTTGCCTTTTTCGAGATTTATGATCGTGGTCTTATCGACTTTGACCGGATTGATATTCCTCAGATTTTCCATGTGGCGAATGTATATAAATTTTAAAAATGATGGCGGCGGAGTTATTACGGCAAATTGTTCATAAATAAACGTTTGCTGTTGATAACACAAAAAAAATCCGAAACTGCTGGGCTTCGGATTAGTTATTGATTTGTAAGAAATTACTCTTTAAACTCGCCCATCCTGCTGTATTTGTCCATTCTTTGCGCAACAAGATCTTCTGTTGATAAGTCTTTGAGTTCAGCGTATGCCTTAAAAATATATTGCTGAACATTTTTGTAGGTGGTTTCGCGGTCGAAATGCGCACCGCCAAGTGGCTCCGGGATCACGTCATCAACAAGTTTCTGGCGTTTCATATCGGACGACGTAAGTTTTAGCGCATCGGCTGCTTGCTCTTTATATTCCCAGCTTTTCCAAAGTATCGAAGAACACGATTCGGGCGAGATGACCGAATACCAGGTATTCTCCAACATGTACACGCGATCGCCCACTCCTATTCCGAGTGCGCCTCCCGATGCGCCTTCACCGATTATGATTGCGATGACCGGTACCTTAAGCTTTACCATTTCAAAGATATTCCGTGCGATGGCTTCACCCTGCCCGCGTTCTTCGGCTTCAAGCCCCGGATAGGCTCCGGGCGTATCGATAAATGTAATTACCGGAACTCCGAATTTTTCGGCCATTTTCATCAGGCGGAGTGCTTTGCGGTAACCTTCGGGATTGGCCATTCCGAAATTCCGGTATTGGCGTGTTTTGGTATTGTAACCTTTTTGCTGGCCGACGATCATAAACGACTGGTCACCTATTTTGCCAAGCCCGCCAACCATTGCCTTATCGTCTTTGAAACTGCGGTCGCCAAACATCTCGAGGAACGTATCGCCGCAAAGTGCCTTGATATAATCCATTGTGTACGGACGATTTGGATGCCTTGACAATTGTACCCGTTGCCACGCCGTCAGGTTTTTATAGATATCCCGTTTGGTTTCTTCGAGTTTTTGTTCAATTTGTTTGCAGGTATTGGTCACATCCACATCGGATTCTTTTCCTATGATCTGGCATTTGTCCAGCTGTTCTTCAAGTTCTTTTATTGGAAGCTCAAAATCTAAGTATTCCATGGATTTTGCTTTTTGTTTTGATTTGAACGACAAAGATAAAATTTTCAAGTCAAACGCCGTTATGAAAAGGAATTTCGTTTTGGAGAATAATCGGCTGAGTTATCAGCGGCATGCGGCCAAGCCGGACTTTCCGACAACTGAAACAGTTAATCGCGAAGTTGCCGGCTAATGGCTACGACCCTAGCCCCGATGGAAGCGGCATCCTTTTTCGTGCTTCTTTAGCACGGAAAAGATACAGCAGACAGCGGGAAACAGCTTCAAAAAAAGCAGCTAAATCAATTCCTCTTTGGACTTCGCTTTGTTTTTGATGATTCCGTTCACGATGACCGTGGCCAGGATAATCGCAGATCCGATGTAGAACGGGACGCTCATTTTCTCGTCTTCGCCAATTATAAAATACGCGAGAATGATTCCGTAAACAGGTTCGAGATTGGTTGTAAGCATGACCGTATAGGGCGTAAGCCGCCGCATGACCGCCACCGATGCCGTAAATGCATACGCGGTACAGACTGATGCGAGGAGTAAAATCAGTATCCAGTCTTTTCCTGAAACATTGAAAAATTCGGCCGAGAATTTGCCTTCAAATGCCAGGTAAACCGACACGAAAAGAAAACCGGCGAACAATTCATAAACAGTAATAACCGTAGAGTCGTGCTGCTGGATGAGCTTGCCGTTGAACAGTGTGAATAAAACGCCCATAAAAACCGAGAACAGTGCCGAAAGTATGCCTTCGAGATATCGGATTTCGACCTGCATGATCATGAAAAGACCGGCAATGATTATGAGTCCGAAGAAAACCTCATACCAAAGCATTTTGCGTTTATAGAACAACGGTTCGAGAACAGCTGCAAAAAAAGAACCGACCGAAAACATTGCAAGTGTTATCGAGACGTTTGAGATGTTGATTGCCCGAAAGAAGAAAATCCAGTGAATGGCGATCAGCAGTCCGACAAATACCAATTTGCCAATGATTTTTAGCGGAAGCCTGAACGGGGTTTTGGTGATCAGCAGGAAAAGTACCAGAAATGCCGACGCAAGGAGCATTCGGTACCAGACGAGCGATGCCTCGCGCACCGAAATCAGCTCGCCCAAAACGGCGGTGAATCCCCATATGAAAACGATCAGATGGAGGTGCAGATAGCTTTTCACATTACCTTTTGGCATTTCGAAGCAGGTAAACGGCGAGGATCGCAAAAACGAAATTCGGCAACCAAACGGCTACAAATGGAGGTATGCTTGATTTTTCGGCAAGCGTTCCGAAGATTTTGTCAAAGAATACGAATGTGAACGCGATTCCGATTCCGATTGCGAGGTTCACTCCCATTCCGCCGCGGCGTTTCATTGCCGATACGGCGACGGCAATTATAGTGAGGATGAATGCCGATACGGGGATGCTGTATTTTTTGTAGAGTACCACGAGATACGTATCGATATTGCCTGACCCACGTTTGCGTTCCTTTTCGATGAAGTCGTTCAGATCGCCAAGCGAAAGTGTTTCGGCCACATAGACGGTTGGCGTGAGGTCTTCAAGGTCGAACGTGAATGTGGTGTCTTTTTTTTCGGCGGTCTCGAGCCTGTCGTTCAACGGTCCGATTGTTCGCTTTGCATATTTGAACATTGTATAACTGCTGTCACGCGGGTTGAATCGCAGCCTATTGGCGGTGATCTTGAAATCGAGCTCGCGGTTTTTCTTGAATTTTTCAAGCGTGAAGTTGAATGCCGTTTTGGAGTTTTGGTTGAAACTGCCGACATATATAAACACATCGTCGCTGATTTGCCGGAATACATCCGAATTGTCGCGCATCCCCGACAGTCCGCCGGTTTTAAGATAGGTGTATCGGAAATCATTGAAACCCTGGCTTGAACGCGGGACAAGAAAGAATCCCATCAGAAGCACAGCCACCGATACGATTGCCGCTCCGATGATGTACGGACGAAGGAATCGGGTGAACGAAATTCCCGAACTTAATATCGCGATGATTTCGGTGTTGTTTGCAAGTTTTGATGTGAACCAGATAACCGAAAGGAACAGGAAAATCGGAAACAATAAATTCGCAAAGTAGACCGTAAAGTGAAAGTAATAGGTTGCGATCTCGACAAACGGGATTTTGTTCGCGATCATCTTGTTGACCTTTTCCGAAACATCGATCACAATACCGATTGGTATGAACATCATCAGCATCACGACGAATGTCGAAAGGTAGCGCTTGAGGATGTATTTGTCGATTATTGTGAGTTTCATGTGCTTCTAGGTACAGGGTGCAGCGCTCAGGGTTCAGGGCTGGCGTCGCATTAATCACTTATAATTTAAATTAGGGCCAATTGACCAGCGCAGGATCAATTAAATTATTATCCGGTAGGTGCTTTGGCCTTGCACCTTGCACCTTATAGTCGTTGATCCATTTGTTTTACCATCATTTCCTTCCATTGGCGGAAATCTCCCGCTAATATATGTTTTCTCGCTTCACGAACCAACCACATATAGAATCCGAGGTTATGGATCGTTGCGATTTGTTTGCCAAGGTATTCATTTGCCGCGAAAAGGTGCCGTAGATAGGCTTTTGAATATTCGGTATCGACGAAGGTATGCCCCATTTCATCGAGTGGCGAAAAATCGTCTTCCCATTTTTTGTTTTTGATGTTTATCGTTCCGTGTGCGGTGAACAACATTCCGTTTCGGGCGTTGCGTGTTGGCATCACACAGTCGAACATGTCGATTCCCAGCGCGATGTTTTCAAGAATGTTTATTGGCGTACCGACTCCCATCAGGTAACGCGGTTTTTCTTCGGGAAGGATTGCCGTGACGACTTCGGTCATGGCGTACATTTCGTCGGCCGGTTCGCCTACCGATAACCCACCGATCGCATTTCCGAACTGATTTGAATTCGCGATGTATTCAGCCGATTGTTGGCGCAGGTCTTTATAGGTGCTTCCCTGAACAATCGGGAAAAACGCCTGTTCGTAACCGTATTTGAACGGAAGTTTTTCAAGGTGCGCAATGCAGCGGTCGAGCCACCTGTGCGTCATGTGCATCGAGCGCTGTGCATAACGATAGTCGCACGGGTACGGCGTACATTCGTCGAATGCCATTATGATATCGGCTCCGATGGTGCGTTGGATTTCCATCACATTTTCGGGAGTGAATACGTGATACGATCCGTCGATATGCGACTTGAACTTCACGCCTTCTTCCTTGATCTTACGGTTTGCCGAAAGCGAATACACCTGGTAACCACCTGAATCGGTCAGGATATTTCGGTCCCAGTTCATGAATTTATGGAGTCCGCCTGCTTTTTCCAAAATCTGCGCTTGCGGCCGAAGGTACAAGTGATAGGTATTTCCGAGGATGATATCGGGATTGATTTCGTCTTTTAGTTCACGCTGGTGTACACCTTTAACCGAAGCAACGGTTCCAACGGGCATAAATATCGGGGTTTCGATGACGCCATGGTCGGTTGTGATTTTCCCCGCGCGGGCTTGCGTTTGTGGATCAGTGTGTAAAAGGTCAAATGTCATAATCTGAAAAGGGCACAAAGATAGCTTAATTTGAAAATTACCCCCACATTTTAAAATTGTTTTATGATTAGGGCGTTCCCTCCCAAAGCTCCAGGGAGGGCGGGCTGTTCGCTGTGCGCGGCACACGCTGCCATCCCTAACGCAAATTTGCCCTTAATCGTCAATATTGGTCACTTCATGGATTACCGCACAATGGAATCAGTGAAATATATACATTTGGATATGAACGACATGAATCTGAATTTCAATCTCTTCAACAGCATCATCCTGGCAGGACTTGTTCAAGGGCTTATTTTCGGCCTTGTCGTATTTGCGTCCGACAAATACCGGGTTCGAAGCACACGCTATCTCGCGGGACTGATTGTTGCCTTCTCGGTGAACAACCTCACCTATTATGTGCTTGATATTGATTTGATTACCCGTGATCAGTTTTTGTTCTATCTGTATTTCCCCAACGCATTGCTTTCGCCACCGCTTATGACGTGCTATGTGGTGTCCTACCTCAAACCCGACAATAAACTGACCTGGAAACAGTACGCGCTGTTTGTTCCCTTTATCGTATTCCTATTGGCTGCATTCGCAGTGCGGCTTGCCGAGGCCGGCGCAATGCTGTCGGTTCCGTTCGGGGAGGCGATGACCGTGTTGCAGGTGCTTGGCGAATACCTCGGTATCGCAGTCACAATAGCAGTTTTGATTAACCTGTACCGAACCATCAGGCGCCACGAAAAAGACAACCATTCGAATGCGGTTTCCGATGGCCTGAATTGGCTTAAGTGGATATTGGCTACCTTGCTTTTGCTTTGCATGGTATGGATTTACGAAATGGCGACGATGGCTGTCAGCGGTATTTCGCGGGCGTTCTATATGCTTTGGATCGGAATGTCGGTCATGATTTACTGGCTCGGCCACATGGGAATCTACAAATATGGCATTTACGAAGAACGCAAGCAAATTCGCAGCTATTCCATCAAGAATGAAGCGTTTCAGATTAGGGAAAAACCTAGAAACGAACACATTGCCGCCATGCAAAAACTGGTTGTTGACCAGAAGATGTATCTCGATGCAAACCTGACGCTCGATAAAATAGCCGACGAACTCAAAATCAGCAAAAGCCATTTGTCGCGGATCATCAATTCGGAACTCGGAACCGGATTTCCCGATTATATAAATTCGCTGCGTGTGCAGGAAGCAAAACGATACCTTACGAATCCCGACTTCGCAAACTACACCCTAGTTGCCATTGGCCTCGAAGCCGGTTTCAATTCGAAGACCACTTTCAACAGCGCGTTCAAGAAAATCACCGGAATCACACCATCCGAATTTAAAAACGCAATTCCGAATTAGTACTGATAATTGACAAAACGCAATTATCGGAACATGGTAAGAAGCGAGTACCAGTACTTTAGGCTTCCCAAAACTCCACTCCGAACTTTTCAGCAAACGAAAACTTTCTAGTGTTATGGAAAATAATTTTCTAACACATAAATGTTTTCTTATGAAAAAAAAACTATCATTTATTTGCCTGCTGCTCGGAATGTTTTCGGCATCGGGGCAGAACATCTGGGAAGGTGATGTCAACGATTTGTGGGGCAATGCGGGGAATTGGTCAATGGGCATTGTTCCAAACAGCACACATCATGTGATTATACCCACGGGAAGCACGGTCGAACTTGCAACTACCGGAACTGTGCTATCGATGGATTTACAGGGCAGCGCACATTTAATCATTGGCGGCACGCTTAATATTAGCGCCAATTCAACGTTCGGACCCAATACTACGGTAACATGGAACTCGGGCACACTTAACGCGGCCGTTGCAGATGTAGTCTTGACTGCCTGGGGAACGATCAACGTTGAGACGGCTGCCAACAAATCGATTACGGGCTTACTTGTTGTTAGCAATGAAGGTTTTTTCAATCATTTGGGATCGGGCGATGTATATGTTTCGAACGGCTCACTTATCAATCAGCCCGGGGGAATACTTGACTTTCAGGCGGATGATGGCAATATCACATACAGTGGTGGCGGAACACGCATTTTTGAAAACCATGGTTTGTTGCGACGAAGTGGCTCAACAGGGATAGTGCAAATCATTAGTCCGCTTACCAATACCGGAACAATCTCGGTCGAGGCCGGTACGTTGGTTCTTACCTCTTATAATGCGACACTCGACGGCGGGACTTACAACGTGCTTCCCGGTGCGACATTCCAATGGGCCGCGACAACCAACCTCAACGGTGTACTTGACGGCGTGATTTCCGGTACATTCAATTGGACGGGTACAGTAAACATTCCGACGTCGGCAAACTTGAGTTTCACCGGTACTGCAAATATCGAATGGACTGCCGGTACACTCGATGGAGGCGGAATACTTACGAATAGTTACAATTTAGACCTGGCTAATGCCGCCAACAAAGTGATTACCGGAAATACTACATTTAATAATGTCGGGAATTTCAACATCACCGGGTCGGGCGATTTGGTCCTGATGGGTGGTACGTTCAATAATCTGGCCTCAGGAGTGATCGACATGCGCACCGATGACGGTAATTTTACTTACAGCGGTGGCGGTACTCGTACCTTCACAAATGCAGGATTATTAAAAAGAACAACTTCCGCCGGCATGGCCGCAATTTATAACCACTTTACCAATACCGGTACAATCGCCGTCGAAAGCGGGAAATTAACCTTAAGTTATTTAGAAAATGGTCTTGTAGGTGGTACCTATAATGTGGATGCCGGCGCAATTTTGGAATTTGCAAGCACTGTGAACGTTCAGGGTACGATTGGGGGTACTATTGCAGGAACCATCGATTGGACCGGAACGGTCAGAGTCACTACTGCTGCAACATTCGATTTTGTCGGGGATGGATCTATAAAGTGGTCGGCAGGTTCGCTTGACGGCGGCGGTGTGCTCACAAACGACTTTTTTCTGGACCTTTTCGGAGCAGCAAATAAGGTGATCACCGGAAATACGACATTGAACAATACAGCAAATCTGTATTTTACCGGTGCGGGCGATTTGGTTTTGCAGGGAGCCACGCTTAATAACCTTGCCTCGGGGGTTATTGACATGCGGATCGACGACGGGAATTTTACGTACAGTGGCGGAGGTATACGCGAGTTCACAAACGCCGGATTGATCAAAAGAACAACATCGGAAGGAAATGCGTCGATATTAAACAACCTTACAAACACAGGCGTAATATCGGTCGAAAGCGGCACGCTGACCTTAAACTCGGCCAATAATACTTTAAATGGCGGTATCTATCATGTGGCGCCGGATACCCATTTCGTATGGACAAGCGATGTCAATATTAATGGGTCGCTCGCAGGTAATGTTGAAGGAACTATCGATTGGACCGGACATGTGGCCGTTGCCGAAACTGCATCTTTCGACTTTTCGGGTACGGGTTCGATTGAGTGGTCGTCTGGCCAGCTCGAGGGAGGCGGAACCCTGACAAATTCATTTCACCTAGACCTAGCAGGAACGGGAAATAAAATCATCACGGGAGATTCGTTCTTCAACAATGCGGCGTTTCTAAACTTTACCGATTCGGGCGATTTATTACTTATGGGCGGTACACTAAATAATTTACCATCCGGTATAATCGATATGCGTTCCGATGGCGGGAATCTTAGTTATAGTGGTGGCGGTACGAGAAAGTTAAACAATTTTGGGCTGATCAAAAAAACAACCTCATCCGGTGAAGCATGGATAAATTGCTATATGACCAATACGGCAACGATTGCTGTGGAGCAAGGCATTTTGCGTTTTGTATACCCAAATATCGAATTGAACGGCGGAGTGTATAATACTTCTGCCGGCGCGGCCATGGTATGGGATTCCACGGTACTTCTTTCAGGCGCGTTGACTGGCAACAACGACGGTACATTGCAATTGGTAAATACGGTAAAGATTCCTGAAGATGCTACATTGAATTTTACGGGAAATCCGATCAGTTGGATGTCAGGATCGATTGAAGGCCCCGGAATTTTAATCAATAACTCCGAAATCAGCCTCGTTACCATCGCGAACAAAGCATTTAACGCTGATCTCAACTTTTTCAACAACGCTTTGATTTCAATTGAAAGTTCGGGCGACCTGTATGTTAACTCAGGCATACTGACCAACGCAGCATCGGGTATTATAGACATGCAGAGCGACGACAGCGGGCTGACATACTCTGGTGGCGGCGACAAGCAGATAATCAATTACGGAAGGATCGTCAAATCGCAGGGTATTGCTACTTCATTTATACATCCGCCAACTACGAACCATGGAATACTGGAAGTTGCAAGCGGTACCTTTCATCTTGCGAGCGTATTTCTGATGTCGAATGAGGACTCAGGTACGATGACCGGCGTCGGAACATTCGTGCTGCCGAACTCATCTTCAGATTGGGCAAATACCGGAACGATTGCGCCGGGAGGCGAACCAGGGACACTTACAATCACAAGTGGTTATCCGGCAACCACGTTGTCAACACTGGTAGTCGACATCAACGGTACCGAATTGTCTGACCATGATCAATTGATTCTCAGTACAGGCGGTGTTTTTCAATCTATTGAAGTAAACCTTGGCTATCAGGCCGCGATCAACGATGAATTTCCGATAATTGTTTCATCATTCCAGATTCCGGATTGTTCGCTTATTGTTGCGCCTACGGTTTACGAAGACCTGTTATATACCTTTGATACCTATTGTGCCACCGATCCGGATTATGATCTATCGTTGCGGGTCGTGGGGATTAAAGCGGTGAATCCGATTGCGGCTGATCAAACATTTTGTTTTGGCGCAACTGTTGCCAATCTAACTGCCGATGGCCAAAATGTACAATGGTATGCAAATGCAGTTGGTGGCTCGGCATTGGAGGATGATGTTCTACTTGCTTCAGCAACCTACTACGTATCGCAAACCGTTAGTGGTTTTGAAAGCGACAGATTGCCGGTGGAAGTTACCGTCTATAACACGCCTGCGCCATTCGCAAACCCGCAAAATTTCGTTGGCACTGCAACCGTGGCAGAGCTTGTTGCTGCAGGCACCGATTTGCAATGGTATGACGTTGCTGAAGGCGGGTCGCCGCTTGCACTTTCTACAATGTTGATCACCGGCACGTATTACGTAACACAAACGCTGAACGATTGCGAAAGCGAGCGGACCGCGGTTGAAGTAACGATTACGGAGCAATCATTCCCGTTTTATGTTGATGCTGACGGCGATTCATATGGAACGGGTGATCTGGTTCAGGTTCCGGCCGATGATGCTGAAACGCCACCTGCAGGCTATTCTTTGAACAACTCGGATTGTGATGACGAAGATGAATTTGCATGGCAAACTGCCGATCTATACCTTGACGATGATGCTGACGGTTACGATGACGGTATCGCCGCAGATGTCTGCTATGGGGCATCCGTTCCTGACGGATACTCTTCAACTACATTAGGTGAAGATTGCGACGATACGGACGGAAACGTGTGGCAAACTGCCGACCTATATATTGATGATGATGGCGACGGTTATGATGCCGGAATGGAATCAGTTTGTTATGGTGCCGATATTCCAAACGGATACTCTTCAACTACATTAGGTGACGACTGCAACGATGCGGACGGAAACGTTTGGCAAACTGCAGATCTTTATATCGATGCCGACAATGATGGTTATGATGGTGGCATGGCAGCAGATTATTGCTACGGCGACACTATTCCGGCAGGTTATTCTGCAACTACTCTAGGTGCTGATTGCGACGATAATAATTCAGCCATCAACCCTGATGCTGATGAAATTCCGGGTAACGGAATCGATGAGAACTGTAACGGCATGGAAGATGATGAAGTAGCTAGCGGTGAGGTTACGAAAATCAAAGCTTCGCAGTGTGGTACTACAT
>JAEYZX010000092.1 GCA_023427845.1 Bacteroidota bacterium | reverse complement strand
ATCCGCACCTGTATGTCACAACGGGTTTGCATGATTCCCAGGTACAATATTGGGAGCCGGCGAAATGGGTTGCGAAATTAAGGGCACTGAAAACCGATAAAAATTTAGTGTTTTTGGACACTAATATGGAAGCCGGGCATGGCGGGGCATCGGGTAGGTTTGAAGCGCTGAAGGAATTGGCCAAGGCGTATAGTTTTTTATTACATTTAGAGAAAATTGAAATCTAATTAGATTTTTTTTGTTAAATTTGCAAGGATTTGAGGTCGGCCAAAACTAGTGGCAAAACCTTGATTAACTATTTTTTTATGAAAGAAGAAATAAAAGCTTACAATAATGTTCTGGAACTGATTGGTAATACACCACTTATAAAGCTTAACAAAGTTACCGACAATATTGAAGGTAATTTCTACGCAAAAGTAGAGGCTTTTAATCCGGGCCATTCCACAAAAGACAGAATTGCATTATACATTATTGAAGAAGCTGAACGCCGGGGAATCCTCACTCCCGGAGACACAATCATTGAAACCACATCGGGCAATACCGGATTCAGCCTTGCGATGGTCAGCATAATTAAAGGTTACAATTGCATCCTTGCCGTAAGTTCAAAATCATCCCGGGATAAAATTGATATGTTAAGAAGCATGGGCGCCAAAGTTTATGTTTGCCCTGCTCATGTATCAGCCGATGATGACCGATCCTACTACAACGTAGCCAAACGACTCCACGAGGAAACAAAAGGCTCGGTTTACATCAACCAATATTTCAACCAACTCAACATAGACGCGCATTATAAGACGACAGGTCCGGAAATCTGGGAACAGACCAGCGGAAAAATTACGCACCTTGTAGCATGCAGCGGAACAGGCGGAACCATTTCAGGTGCTGCCAAATTCCTGAAAGAAAAAAATCCAAATATCCGAATCCTGGGTGTTGATGCATTTGGTTCGGTTCTTAAAAAATATCACGAAACGAAAGAATTCGATAACGAAGAAATCTATCCCTATAGGATTGAAGGATTGGGGAAAAATTTAATTCCGTCTGCAACCGAATTTGACCTGATCGATAAATTCATCAAAGTAACCGACGAGGAAAGCGCACACATGACACGTGAAATCGCTAAAACCGAAGGATTGTTCGTCGGATATACATCAGGCGCCGTAATGCAGGCCATCAGGCAATATGCCGAAGAAGGTGAATTTACGGCCAACAGTAATGTGGTTGCGATTTTCCCTGATCACGGATCGCGTTACATGAGCAAAGTATTCAGCGATGACTGGATGAACGACCAAGGGTTTTTTGACAGCATCAATGCCGAAGAAGCGCAACGGATAGAATTTATTAAATAGACGCGATTCGCTGTCGGAGATAAGACGGTTAGACAACAGACTCTTAGACAACAGACTTTTAGACAACAGACTGGTAGACAACAGACTGTTAGACAAAAGACAGTTAGACAACAGACTTATAGACAACAGACTTATAGACAACAGACTTTTAGACAACAGACTTTTAGACAACAGACTCTTAGACAACAGACTTTTAGACTGTTCGTACTTTACAAAATAAGGCTCCTTTTGAAGGGGCCTTTTTTTGTAGATGATTTTTTAGAACATGTTTAAAAAAAGAAAGCACCCGTTAAAGGTGCTCTGTCTAAAAGTCTAAAAGCGAAGCGATCTGCAGTCTGTCAGCGCAGCGGTCTGAAATTGTCAGCGCCGCGTTCTACTCTTCCATCGTATGATATACATTCTGCACATCATCATCTTCCTCGATTTTTTCAAGAAGCTTTTCTACATCAGCGACCTGATCTTCAGTAAGTTTTTTGGTGACCTGAGGGATACGCTCAAATCCTGACGACAATATTTCAATTTGTCGGTTTTCCAGTTCCTTTTGTATGGCTCCGAATTTTTCGAATGGCGCATAAATCAAGATTCCGTCTTCATCGGCGAAAACCTCCTCGGCACCAAAATCGATCAGTTCCAATTCCATTTCCTCAACATCGATCCCGTCGGCCGGAATCCTGAAATTACAGGTGTGGTCAAACATGAACTCGACCGAGCCCTGCGTACCCAAAGTACCATTACACTTATTGAAATAGCTGCGGATATTCGCGACTGTTCGGTTGTTGTTGTCGGTCGCGGTTTCGATAAGTATCGCAATACCGTGCGGCGCGTAGCCTTCAAACAATACTTCTTTGTAATTTGCCGTATCTTTCTCGGTTGCTTTTTTGATCGCACGCTCCACATTCTCTTTTGGCATGTTTGCGGCCTTGGCATTCTGGATTACCGCGCGCAGTCGGGAATTGGCGTCCGGATTCGGACCGCCCTCCTTGACTGCCATCACAATATCTTTCCCGATTCTTGTAAACGCCTTGGCCATGGCCGACCAGCGTTTCATTTTTCTTCCTTTTCGGAACTCAAAAGCTCTTCCCATTTCTATTTATGCTTATTTGCGACAAAAATACTATTTCGGACTATTCTATCAAATGTCAGGTCTGCGTGTTAATCCTGTTTTTTGTAAAACGGAGGTTTCACGACTTTTGCCGCAACATCATTTTTTCGGATGCGGATAAAGATTTCAGTATCGGGAGCGGCGAATCCGGTTTTCACATATCCGAGTCCGATGCCTTTGTTAAGCGATGGCGCCATCGTTCCCGATGTTACGATTCCAATCGCATTGCCATCCTTATCGACGATTTCATAATCATGACGCGGCACACCACGCTCGGTCAGTTCAAATCCGATTAGCTTTTTCGATACGCCGTCTTCTTTCTGCTTCTTAAGATTTTCCGAATTCACGAAATCCTTATTGAATTTTGTAATCCACCCCAAACCTGCTTCAAGTGGCGAAGTAGTGTCGTTGATGTCGTTTCCGTACAAACAAAATCCCATTTCCAGACGCAAGGTATCACGTGCCGCTAAACCAATTGGCTTGATGCCGAATGACGCGCCCACATCAAAAACCTTATTCCAAATTGTTTCGGCCTGGTCATTTCTACAGTATATCTCAAAACCGCCCGAGCCCGTATAGCCCGTTGCCGATATGATCACATTGTCAAAACCTGCGAAATCGCCTACCACAAAATGATAGTTCTTTATTTCAGATAAATCGATTGATGACAGCGGCTGCATTGCTTCAACAGCTTTTGGTCCCTGAATCGCGAGTAGTGAATAATCATCGGAAACATTCCGCATATCAACACCTAAATCATTGTGTTTCGAAATCCATTCCCAATCCTTATCTATATTCGATGCGTTTACGACCAGCAAATACTGGTCTTCTTTCATTTTATAAATGATCAGATCATCAACAATTCCACCATCATTGTTCGGAAAGCATGAATATTGCGCCCGTCCAACGGTCAGTACCGACGCATCATTTGTAGTAATTTTCTGGATCAGTTCAAGTGCATTCGGACCACTCAAAAGAAACTCGCCCATATGCGAAACATCAAACACTCCCACGCCATTGCGGACGGTTTCGTGTTCGGCATTTACGCCTTCATAAGTTATCGGCATATTATAACCCGCAAAAGGAAGCATTTTTGCCCCAAGGCTTTCGTGAATGTGCGTCAACGCTGTATTTTTCATTATTGGCAGATATAAAAATTAAAGTCGCTAATGTATTTAAAAATTCCTAAATTTAAGCTGATTCTCACGCAAATTATCAGTGTTTTCGCTTGTAGCCGATCCTGCTGTCCGCTATATCTTTTTTGCTGTTAACCGTAGTTTAAAACCACGGTGAACAGCAAAAAAGGATGCCGCTTCCATCAGGGCTAGGGCCGCCCACAATAATCATACTCCGTTTAATATGGAAACCATCATCAACAAACAATACATCAACCAAATACTCAAACCCGTCGCGCCTGACGCGCATAAAGGTACGCAGGGACACGTACTCATCATTGGCGGAAGCTACGGGAAAATCGGGGCGGTCTGTCTGGCTTCAAAAGCGGCGTTGCGCACCGGCACCGGATTGGTTACGGCTTTCATCCCGGAATGCGGTTACGGTATCGTCCAAACTGCAATTCCCGAAGTGATGGCGCTGACCGATTCCAATTTCAAACACCTGTCGAATATCGGATTTGAAATAAAACCAAACGCAATCGGAATCGGACCTGGAATGGGGCAGGAGCCACAAACGCAAAACGCGCTTTATGAATTCCTTCGAAATAATTCGGCGCCTTTGATAATTGATGCTGATGCGCTGAATATTTTAGCACAACACAAAGACTGGCTTCAGTTAATTGCGGCAAACACAATTTTGACGCCACATGCAAAAGAACTGGAACGGCTTATTGGAACTTGGTCTTCCGAAGAAGAAAAAATAGAGCGTGCTTCAGCTTTCTCCAAATCGTATAAGATAATTATCGTTGCCAAGGGTGCGCAAACTAAAATCATTTCAGGAGATAAGGTATATGTAAACGCAACGGGAAACGCAGGACTCGCAACTGCGGGAAGCGGCGACGTGCTGACAGGAATCATCACTTCGTTGGCAGGGCAGGGCTATTCTGCGCTAAATGCCGCGATACTTGGGGTCTACCTGCACGGACTCGCCGCCGATATTGCGCTGCCCGACATAGGAATACGCTCTTTAATAGCGTCCGACATCATCGCACACCTTGCAAAAGCATATTTTGCACTTGAAATGACAGACTGATATAATTGTCTAAAAATGTTGTTTTTTGCATCACATTTGCGGAAATTTGACAACCAAACAAACCAACATGGACAATACGCATTATATCAGCACCGACATCCTGACTCTTGAAGCGCTGAACCGCATACTTTCGGAAGGAACGCAGCTTGCGCTTTCAGAAGAGGCCAAAATAAATATCACTAAATGCCGGCAGTACCTCGACACAAAAATGGAATCGCATGCCGATCCGATTTACGGAATAAATACCGGCTTTGGCTCGCTTTACAACATTAAGATTTCAAAAGACAAACTCTCACAATTACAGGAAAACCTAGTAATGTCGCACGCCTGCGGTACTGGCGAAGAAGTCCCACAGGAAATTGTGCGGAATATGCTGTTGCTAAAAATCCAGTCTTTGGCATATGGCAATTCGGGTGTGCAGCTGATTACTGTCGAGCGGCTAATCGATTTCTATAACAACGATATTCTCCCCGTGATTTACAATCAGGGTTCACTTGGCGCATCAGGCGATTTGGCGCCATTGGCACATTTGTCGCTTCCGTTAATCGGTCAGGGCGAAGTGTATTATAATGGACAAAAAGTTGCCGCTGCCGATGTGCTTAAGCATTTCAATTGGGAGCCGATCCAACTTCAGTCGAAAGAAGGATTGGCTTTGTTGAATGGGACACAGTTCATGGCGGCATACGGAACCCATGTCTTGATCCGCGCATGTAAATATTCCTACCTGGCCGATTTGATTGGTGCTATTTCGCTTGAGGCATTCGACGGAAGGAAAGAACCATTTAATGAATTGATCCATTTGATCCGCCCACATAAAGGTCAGGTGGTCACTGCCGCAAGAATGAATGTATTCCTGAATGGCAGCGAAATTATCGACCAGCAAAAACAGCACGTACAAGACCCATATTCGTTTAGGTGCATTCCGCAAGTGCATGGCGCTTCGAAAGATGCGATCGACTACGTAAAGCGAGTATTTAAGACCGAAATTAATTCGGTTACCGACAATCCGAATATTTTCATCGACAGCGATCAAATCGTTTCAGGTGGAAATTTTCATGGCCAGCCGCTTGCATTGGCACTCGATTTTCTGGCTATTGCCTTATCTGAACTTGGAAGCATTTCTGAGAGAAGGACGTACCAGCTGATCTCAGGATTGCGCGGATTACCGGCATTTTTAGTGGAAAATCCGGGACTCAATTCAGGATTCATGATTCCGCAATACACTGCCGCCAGCATCGTTAGCCAGAACAAGCAACTCGCATCGCCGGCAAGTGTCGACAGCATTGTTTCGTCGAACGGTCAGGAAGATCATGTGAGTATGGGAGCGAACGCAGCGACAAAAGCACTTCGTATCATCGACAACCTTGAAACCATTCTAGCCATCGAACTTATGAATGCGGCCCAGGCAATTGAATTCCGCCGTCCACTACGTTCCAGCAATTTCATTGAAATGTTCCTCAAATCATACAGAAGCGAGGTAGCAACCGTAAAAGAAGACCGGATACTGCATTACGATATCGTCAATACGGTACAATTTTTAAGGTCATTTCAAATTGAGGACGATTTGTTGAGTTAGTAGGTCTGACAATGAAAGTTTCATAATAGCAGAATCCAAATAAAAAGCTTAAAGTGCTTTACAACACTCTTACTTTTTTCTGATATTTTTCTCAATTGCCATTATCATTTCGCCAGCAATGTCTTTGTTTGTCGCGCCTTCGATTCCTTCAAGCCCGGGCGATGAATTGACCTCAAGCAATAGCGGACCTTTTGATGACCGGATGATATCCACACCCGCAACCTTCAGGTCCATAGCCTTTGCGGCTTTGATGGCGATGCGTTTTTCTTCTGCCGTAATCTTGATTACCGATGCTGTTCCGCCAAGGTGGATGTTGGCCCTGAACTCGCCCGGAAGTGCTTCACGCTGGATTGCGGCGACGACTTTGCCATCGATCACAAAACATCGCATGTCCTTTCCATTGGCTTCCTTGATGAATTCCTGAACCAGTATGTTCGCATTGAGGCTTTTAAAAGCGTTGATTACGCTTTCCGCAGCTTTCTTGGTTTCGGCCAAAACGACGCCTTTTCCCTGCGTCCCTTCAAGCAGTTTGACGATCAATGGTGAACCACCAACCATTTTGATAAGATCGTCGGTATCAAGTGGTGAATTAGCAAATCCCGTAGTTGGGATATCGACTCCGTGATTAAGCAGTAATTGTAGTGAATACAATTTGTCGCGCGATTGTGTTATTGCCGATGCAGAATTGAGCGTATAAACCTTAAGTGCTTCAAACTGCCGCGTTAAGGCACAACCATAAAATGTAATGCTTGGACGGATACGCGGGATAATTGCATCGAAATCGCTGAGAATCTTTCCGCCACGATAATGGATTTCGGGCGTCGTTGCATCCAGTTTCATATAGCATTCCTTGATGTTCAGGAAATGCATCTCATGGCCGCGGACTTCACCAGCTTCCATAATACGCTTGTTGCTGTACAATTCAGGATTGCTGGCAAGTAACCCGATCCGCAGACCGGTTTTAGCCTGGTCGGCCGATTTGTACAATTCTTTCAGGACGTCGGTTGTTGGCTGTCCCAGTAGGTATTTTTGCGAAGGATCGACAAGAACGCGTCCGCTCATGGCCTCACGGCCTAACAGCATGCGGAAACCCATTGAATCACGATTGGTCAGCGTGACCTCAATCGGCCAATGTTGACCGCCGATTTCAAGCTCAGCGCCAATGACATAGCGCTGTTCACGGAATCCTGAGGAACTCTTCACGATACGTTTGTCGATCAGTCGCGATTCGCAATGAATTACGGTCTTCGAATTATTCTGAATCGGATTGATGTCAAATTTCACCCAACTTGCACCATCCTTAATAAAGGGCGCAATATTGATCGCGTGCAATGCGGAGGTCTTTGCGCCCGAGTCGACGCGGGCCTTGATTGTTGGGATTCCAAGTGATGGAAAAGAGCACCATTCTTCACTTCCGACTATAACTTTTTCCTGTAGCATAAATTTTTATTGTAAGCCCAAAAGTAAAAATAGTTTTTGTATTCAGGGGCAATCCTATTAAAAACATAGGCCCGTTACGCACAAGCGCAACGGGCCTAATTTTAAATGCTGATAATTTATTTTGTTGGTTCCTCTGCTTTCTGCACCGTAACCGTCAATTCCTGAGACGCTTCGTCTAAATCCATAATGATTTCGTCGCCACTCGAGATTTTCGATGTAATGATTTCCTCGGCCAATGCGTCTTCAACATAACGTTGGATGGCGCGTTTCAACGGGCGGGCTCCAAACTGCTTGTCAAAACCTTTCTCAGCAATGAATGCTTTCGCTGTATCGGATAACTTCAGGTTGTAACCAAGTTCGGAGATCCGTGCATATAGTTTTTTGAGCTCAATTTCGATAATCAGGTCGATGTGCTCTTTTTCAAGCGGGTTGAAAACAATCACATCATCAATTCTGTTAAGGAATTCAGGCGCAAATGCTTTTTTAAGCGCGTTTTCGATAATGCTTCTTGAGTTTTCGTCGGTTTGTGCAATTTTAGCCGCAGTTCCGAATCCGACACCCTGTCCGAAATCCTTCAATTGACGTGCCCCTATATTCGAGGTCATGATGATTATCGTATTCTTGAAATCGATTTTCCTTCCGAGGCTGTCGGTCAGGAATCCGTCGTCAAGAACCTGCAACATCATGTTGAACACATCCGGATGTGCCTTTTCGATCTCATCAAGCAGCACAACGCAATACGGTTTTCTTCGCACTTTTTCGGTCAGCTGACCGCCTTCTTCATATCCAACATATCCCGGAGGCGCCCCAACCAATCTGGAAATGGCGAATTTCTCCATGTATTCGCTCATGTCGATGCGGATAAGGGCATCTTCCGAATCGAATAGTTCTTTTGCGAGCACTTTTGCCAATTGTGTTTTACCAACACCTGTTTGTCCGAGGAAAATAAACGAACCGATCGGACGGTTTGGATCTTTTAAGCCCGCACGGTTACGCTGAATCGATTTTGCGATTTTCAGAACTGCATCTTTTTGTCCAATAACTTTATTTTCAATAAGTTCAGGAAGCTTGGCTAATTTGTTGCTTTCGGTTTGTGCAATTCGGTTGACCGGAATTCCCGACATCATTGAGACAACATCGGCAACATTGTCTTCAGTTACCTGGATGCGGTTGCTTTTAGATTCCTCTTCCCATTGTTCCTGTGCTATTGCAAGGTCTTTTTCAAGCCGTTTCTCATCATCGCGAAGTTTTGCGGCTTCTTCGTATTTCTGCTTTTTGACAACCGAATTCTTAAGTTCGCGTACTTCTTCCAATTGGCGTTCCAGGTCAAGAATTTGTTTTGGGACATCAATGTTGGTGATGTGTACCCGTGAACCGGCTTCATCAAGCGCATCTATGGCCTTGTCCGGAAGAAATCGCTCCGACATATAGCGGTTGGTCAGCTTCACGCAAGCTTCTATCGCTTCATCGGTATAAGTAACATTGTGATGGTCTTCGTACTTGTTTTTGATATTGTTCAGTATTGTAATGGTTTCCTCTACGGATGTCGGTTCAACGATGACTTTTTGGAAGCGCCGCTCAAGTGCGCCGTCTTTCTCGATGTACTGGCGATATTCGTCAAGTGTCGTGGCACCGATGCATTGTATTTCGCCTCTTGCCAAAGCCGGTTTAAACATATTTGAAGCGTCGAGTGATCCCGTTGCTCCGCCCGCTCCGACAATCGTATGGATTTCGTCTATAAACAGAATGATGTCATCATTTTTTTCAAGTTCGTTCATTACGGCCTTCATCCGCTCTTCAAACTGCCCACGATATTTGGTACCCGCGACAAGGCTCGCAAGATCGAGTGTCACGACACGTTTGTTGAAAAGTATGCGGGAAACCTTTTTTTGGATTATGCGAAGCGCAAGTCCTTCGGCAATAGCCGACTTTCCGACTCCGGGTTCACCGATCAAAAGAGGGTTGTTCTTCTTGCGACGGCTGAGGATCTGCGACACGCGTTCGATTTCCTTTTCACGCCCCACAACCGGATCCAGTTTGCCTTCTTCTGCCATTTCCGTGAGGTCGCGGCCGAAATTGTCCAAAACAGGGGTTTTCGATTTTTTGTTTGATTTGCTTCCGGTATTGCTGAAGCTTCCTTCTTTCAGGCTGTCATCCTGTCCTGCATCGTCGTTATAGGATTCGCTGCGTGGAAGGTTTTCCAAAAATTCGTCTTCGTTTGGCGTCATATTCAAATATTGTTCTTTAGCGTTGTCGTAGTCAATTTTCAACTTGTTCAACAACTTGGTTGTGGGATCGTTTTCGTTTCTCAAAATGCAAAGCAATAGATGCGCCGTGCTGATGGAACTGCTCTGGAAAACTTTTGCTTCCAGGAAGGTAGTTTTCAATGCACGTTCGGCCTGACGTGTGAGGTGCAGGTTTTTCTTTTCGTTGCTTATATCGATGCTTGGGTTCGCCGGACTAAGAATCTCGACCTTGCGCCGTAAATGGTCTAAATCGACCGAAAGGTTATTTAATATATTTATGGCTTTGCCGTTTCCGTCTCTGAGGATGCCCAGCATAAGATGCTCCGTCCCAATAAAGTCATGGCCCAATCGCAAGGCCTCTTCTTTACTGTAGGTTATAACATCTTTTACCCGTGGTGAAAAATTATCATCCATATTTTTGTCTCCTAAAATTTAATGGTTCACAGCAGTATTTGCAAAAACCATACCCGCTGGAAAGTACTGACAGCTAATTGACAAAAAATATATATATGTCAGCGTTAAATATTGGCTAATTTATTAACCAAAACACACGAAAATATTGTTAATAAATGTGTCAATTTCACGCCCTGAAATGGCGGAAAAATGCTCGTAAAAACTTATATTAGCAGGATTTTTTTAATGATATAATTTTAATCCAAACAATAGTATGTCTGACGGAGATAAGTTAATTCCGATTAACATCGAAGATGAAATGAAAACAGCCTACATCGACTACTCGATGTCGGTAATTGTGTCACGTGCACTTCCTGATGTAAGGGATGGTTTAAAACCTGTTCACAGAAGGGTTCTTTACGGAATGTATGAATTGGGAGTGCTCTCCAACCGGGCACATAAAAAATCAGCCAGGATCGTTGGTGAGGTCCTCGGTAAGTACCACCCGCACGGTGACACCTCCGTATATGACGCAATGGTACGTATGGCACAGGAATGGAGCCTTCGCTACCTTCTTGTTGATGGACAGGGTAACTTTGGATCAGTCGATGGCGACAGTCCGGCGGCGATGCGATATACCGAAGCCAGGATGCGCAAGATTTCTGAAGAGATCATGGCAGACATCGACAAGGAGACTGTCGACTTCCAACTCAATTTTGACGATACGCTCTATGAGCCTAAAGTAATGCCTACCAAGGTTCCGAACCTTTTGATAAATGGAGCCTCCGGAATAGCCGTTGGTATGGCAACGAACATGCCGCCGCACAATCTTACCGAAGTAATCGACGGAACGCTTGCTTATATTGACGACAACGATATAGAAATCGATGAACTTATCAATCATATCAAGGCGCCTGACTTCCCGACAGGCGGAGTGATCTACGGTTATGAAGGGGTTCGTGAAGCGTTCAAAACAGGCCGTGGACGAATTGTCATGCGTGCCAAGGTGATGTTTGAGGAAGTCGACGGACGTGAATCGATTGTCGTAACCGAAATCCCGTATCAGGTTAATAAGGCCGATATGATCAAACGGACTGCCGATCTTGTCAACGAGAAAAAAATCGACGGAATCGCAAACATACGGGACGAATCGGATCGAAACGGTATGCGCATCGTTTATATCCTAAAGCGCGATGCTGTCCCGAATGTTGTATTGAATACACTTTATAAATTCACACAGCTCCAGTCATCGTTCAGCGTCAACAACATTGCGTTGGTCAACGGGCGTCCGCAAATGCTGAACCTGAAGGATCTTATCCATCATTTTGTTGAGCACCGCCACGATGTTGTGGTTAGGAGAACGCAGTTTGACTTGCGTAAAGCGGAAGAACGTGCGCATATTTTGGAAGGACTGATAATTGCTTCCGATAATATAGATGAAGTGATCGCAATCATCCGTGGTTCCAAAAATACAGACGAGGCGCGCGAGAAATTGATGGAACGTTTCAATCTTTCCGACATTCAGTCACGCGCAATAGTCGAGATGCGTTTGCGTCAGCTAACAGGACTTGAACAGGACAAGCTTCGCGCCGAGTATGAAGAAATAATGAAACTTATTCAGCGCTTGAAAGATTTGCTTGCGAGCAAAGAACTCCGAATGGAACTTATCAAAGAGGAGCTTGTTGAAATCCGCGATAAATACGGTGACGACCGTCGTTCGATAATCGAATATTCCGGAGGCGACGTCAGCATTGAAGACCTTATCGCCGACGAACCCGTTGTCATTACAATATCGCACGCAGGCTATATCAAACGTACGCCGCTATCGGAATACAAAACACAAAATAGGGGCGGAGTAGGACAGAAAAGTGCCGGAA
>JAEYZX010000129.1 GCA_023427845.1 Bacteroidota bacterium | reverse complement strand
GGCTCGATGAACTCAGATCCGCTGTTGGGTCTCAAAACCATTGTCTGTACGCCGTTAGGAGACACACTTATGTTTACGGTTGCCGCTTTATCGGTGACTCCTATTCCCGAATAAGCGCGGATCTCAGGAAATTGATCCTGTAGCGCAGGTTCGAAATTTGAATTTTCCCAAACGCGAAACTGTTCCATTTGCCCGCTTACGCTTGGAATAGAAACAATTGTGCCGCTATTCCCGGAGGTAAGGGCGGCCGCATTAGATAATATCTGGGCAAAAAGCACCTGATTTAATTGCAATAATTGCTGATTCGCACTATAAGGTGTTTCCCTTATCTTATCAATCGAGGCAACATTCTCGGCAGCAGCTTTTTGCCAAGCCGAAGATTTCTGCGCACTCGCCTGTATCGAACACAATGCGACTGCTAAAAGTAGTAGTTTTTTCATCTTTAAAATATTGTTGGAATGGAAGCAAAAGTAGCATTATTTTTTATTTTCTTTATATAGTCCTGTTCTTTTTGCAATTTTCTATACAACTTATTATATTATTCTTATAAAAAGTTCTTTTTTGTCATACAATGCTTCCCAAAAGAGTTTTGCTTGGCGATCTAATCCGTTTTTGCAAAATTGCGTTTACAATGCGAGGGTTTTAAATTTATATTTGCAGTATTAATCGTTACGACTTGAAAATCTATAGGAATCTTTCGGAATTCAGTGGCGTAAAAACCATAGCGACTTTGGGTACATTTGACGGTGTCCATATCGGCCATCGCAAAATCGTCGACCGGCTGATCCTGAATGCCGCTAAGGAACATTGCGAAAGTGTCATTCTGACTTTTTTTCCGCACCCAAGAATGGTTCTTCAGCAAAACTCTGAAATTAAACTGCTGAACACCATCCAGGAAAAGGCATTTTTGCTCGACCGGCTGGGACTTGACCATTTAATTGTTCATCCATTCGATGAAGAATTTTCAAAACTGTCAGCGGAAGAATTTGTTCGGGACGTGCTGGTCGACAAATTAAATATCTGCAAAATCATTATCGGACATGACCACCGTTTCGGAAAAAATCGTTCGGCCAACATCGATGATTTGGTCCTATATGGGAAGCAGTACGGGTTTGAAGTCGAACAAATATCGGCGCAGGAAATTAATGAAGTGGCGGTAAGTTCAACAAAGATCCGCAGCGCTATCTCGAATGGCGACATCGCATTGGCAAATGAATATCTAGGATACAATTACCTTATTAGCGGGAAAGTCATCGCCGGCAAACAACTCGGCCGCACAATAGGTTTTCCTACCGCAAACATACAAATCCCGGAAGACTACAAACATATCCCCAAACAAGGTGTCTACATTGTAAGTGCTGTTATCGACAATTCTGAGGTATACGGAATGATGAATATCGGAACCAATCCTACCGTAAATGGGACCAATCAAACTATCGAAATCTACTTCCTGAATTATGACGGCAATCTTTACGGCACCGACCTTCAGATTTCGGTGTATGAACGATTGCGCGACGAACTAAAATTTGAGTCGGTCGAAGCATTGAAAAAACAATTGGAAATGGATCGCCAAAACACTATCAGCTATTTTGCTTTGAAAGGACGTCAGGATATCAAGTAAAACTTTTCCTATTATTAAATCATTTTGCATTTTGTTGATGCCATTTTTTTAGTAAATTTGGGATAGCTGACATTAGCACACCTACTTTAAACGATTGTTCTACTAACACACCTGCAAAATGAAATTTACAAAAGAACTCACGAATGGATTCATAATTTTCCTCGGGATTGGCATTTACTTTATTATAATGGAATTGCTCGGCTTGTCAGATGTATTCATTCTGCGGCTGCTCAATATCTTTATAGTAGCTTATGGAGTGAATCGGACGCTGCAATCAAATTTCAAGGAAAATATCCGCGGATATTTCAGGAATTTCCTTTCGGCGGTCATCACTTCGATGATTGGTGCAATTCTGAGCATTGCCGCATTGTTGATTTACATTGAGTTTCGCGGAGGCGAAGAGTTCCTCAAAACATTATCTCAAAGCTTCTTGATTGGCGGCGGGGATGTTGACTCTTATACATACGCGATCTCGTTACTTCTATTCGAATCAACCGCAGCATCATTAATCGTAGCATTTTGTTTAATGCAGTATTGGAAAGATAAAATGGAAGTGATCAATAAAGTCGATTAAATATTTATTTACATTTTTCTAAGGTCTGCACTAATATTGCAGACCTTTTTCATTTTAACCAACATCAAAAGAAACTTTTTTACTTCTTTCGGAATTACTTACTTTTGGCAAACAAATCAGCATTTATGAGCAGCACCAAACACAACTGGACAAAAGAAGAAATAGTCGCGATTTACAATAAACCGATGATGGATTTGCTATTTGAAGCAGCATCCATTCACCGGATGTATCACGATCCGAATGTAGTTCAGGTTTCCACTCTTTTGTCGATAAAAACCGGTGGCTGTCCCGAAGACTGCGGATACTGTCCGCAAGCCGCGCGATACCATACCAATATTGAAGGCAACGATTTGATGTCGGTCTCACAGGTCAAAGCGCAGGCGCTGCGTGCAAAAGCGGGTGGATCATCCCGCGTATGTATGGGTGCTGCATGGAGAAATGTCAAGGATGGTCCGGAGTTCGACCAGGTTCTTGAGATGGTCCGTACCATCAACAAACTCGACATGGAGGTTTGCTGTACACTCGGAATGATCACTGAAAACCAGGCACAGCGGTTGGCAGAAGCTGGCCTGTATGCATACAATCACAACCTCGATACCTCGGAGGATTACTATAAAGAAGTTATTTCTACACGCGCTTTCGATGACCGGCTCGAAACAATTGCAAATGTCCGAAAGACAAATGTAACGGTCTGCAGCGGCGGAATCATAGGCATGGGAGAAAGTATCGAAGACCGCGCCGGAATGCTGGTGGCCTTGGCAACTTTGGATCCACAGCCAGAATCGGTGCCAATCAATGCGTTGGTCGCAGTTGAAGGAACGCCAATGGAAGAAGAAAAGCCGGTAGAGATTTGGGAAATGATTCGAATGGTGGCGACCACCCGTATCGTAATGCCACAAACACAGGTCCGATTGTCGGCAGGACGGATGAATATGAGCCGCGAAGGTCAGGCGATGTGTTTTTTCGCAGGTGCAAACTCGATTTTTGCAGGCGACAAATTGCTTACCACACCAAATCCCGACGTGAATGAAGACATGAAAATGTTTGAAATGCTAGGGCTCAACCCACAGAAACCGTTTACAAAAGTTTCGCAGCCTACGACTGTCGAGGCAGAAGATTCAAAATACGTCCCGCTTGGCGAAAAGCCCAGATGGTCGCGCCCGGGTCACGTTATCGAGAGAAATCTTGAAGCTTCAGGAAAGAAATCCTTGCTATAACAGAAAAATTTTCATCCAAAGCTGCTTTTTAAGGCAGCTTTTTTTATAACTTTTTTTGCCGGGCGATTCGCTGATCTCCTGCACTTTCCTAAATTTGCGTCAGAGCAACGAGTTTCTTTGATTCATATTAATTACGATGATATGTCATTACACTTGCAAGAAATTGAGCGCGTTAAAACGATTTCGAAAGAAGACTTCGTACGCAAATATGTAAAGGAGCAAAAACCTGTCGTAATCGAAAAACTCACTGAGGACTGGCCGGCCTTTCAAAAATGGAATCTCGATTATATTAGTGATATCGCAGGCGACAAAACGGTTCCACTATATGACGACCGCCCGGTTTCGCACAAGGACAAATTCAACGAAGCGCATGCAAGCATGAAGATGGCAGATTATATTGCGCTGCTGCAATCGGAACCAACGAACTATCGGATTTTTCTTTATAATCTGATTAAGGAAGTTCCAGCACTGAAAGACGATTTTAAATGGCCCGACATCGGCCTCAAATTGATCAAACAGTTGCCTATGCTGTTTTTTGGAGGTCAAAATTCCAAAGTATTCATCCACTTCGACATCGATTATACCAATATTCTCCATTTTCACTTTCACGGAAATAAGCGGTGCATACTTTTTGCACCAGATCAAACGCCATATTTGTATAAAGTTCCCCATGCTTTAATTTCGCGTGAAGACATTGACTTCGATAATCCGGATTTTGAAGCCTTCCCCGCGCTGAAATTTGCGAAAGGATATGTGACTAACCTGGAACATGGCGAAATGCTGTACATGCCCGAAGGCTACTGGCATTATATGAAATACCTCACGCCCGGCTTCTCAATGAGCCTGCGTGCATTTCCGCAAAAGATCAGTAGTTTTTCAAAAGCGGCATATAACATTTTGGTTATGCGGCATTTTGACACCTGGATGCGAAAGTGGAAAGGACAAGCGTGGATTGACTATAAAAATGACCAAGCCATCATCCGTACCCATAAAAACCTCGGGATTGATGACAGGCCTGCCGCATAGTAATTTCAGTAAACGATTTTAGTGTTGATTTCCGTTCCGTCAGTAAATTTTGTTTTTACGATGAGGACCTGTTGGCTCATTATCACATCTGATGCGGTATAAATGTCGGAATTGACACCTTTGGTCTCAAATAATTTGTGCCCCACCAAATCGAAGATTACAATCTCACTGATGATCCTCGAAAACGCATTCAGTGTGATTTGCCTGTCTTTTACTGAAACCACAAACTCACCACTTTCAAAATCGGAAACACCAAGAGCATCACTCGTGTAACGCAATAAAAAGCGGTCGTCAAAAGTGCCTACGTCAGATGTGAAAATGTATGGGGCCTGATTCAGGTCATGGATTACCTGCAACAATTTATCCTCGATAAAAATATCCTGTGAATTGAACAATCCGTCAACATGGTCAATCGCAATCTGCAGTGGCCCACCCACAGTTGTCTTATAACCCAGCGGCACGGTATCACTTACGATAAACGGCAACGACCTACCCTGACTACTGAATTTGGCTTGATCGATAAGAGAATACAAAGCGACTATCTGCCCACCCAAAATTTCGCCGTCAAATAAGCGATCCCGTGCATTTGTGGCCCCTTCCGCATAAGCAACGAGTGACTGGCTGAACGCAGAATCGGGATTGGTCAGGTTCAACCAAATCCTATGCCGCTCAATATCGGTATTATTTGATAGCTGCGAGCCATCCGCCTGACGGAAGAACTGACCATTGTTGCCTGCGATGCGCATTGAGTTGTTAAATGTCGCAACCGACGGCCCATCGGTAATTCCCCTTATGAAAAAGCCCTGTCCTGCCCCAACCCTTCCGGTAGGAACATTTGCATTTGCGCCACCGGTAGTCGACGATGGTGCAGCTTGCGTTCCTCCAGAAAGGTTATACGTTGCATAGTCGGCTTGCGAATATTGATAGATCCCGTTGGCGTCCGGAACCGAACTTGTGGCGGTATTATGTGTCCAGAAATATAATGTGCCTCCCAAATCAGGATTTGCCGCAATGAATGCATCTGCAAACAAAGCAGACGGATACGGATTCCCCAAAAGATTGAATTTATAATCGGCTTCCGCCAAACTCGAACTTCCGGTTGTTGGAACTGTGACGGTACCGTTATTTGGCGTGCCTTCGAATAAAGCAGTAAAGGGCAATGTCAGAGCCGGGTTTTCAAAAAAGTTTTCAGGCGCCCGAACAATATAGCCAACTCCCGAATGCATGTTTTCTGTTCCGTAAGGAATGCCCAGCCACGATTGTGTAACCGGGTTCCATTTCATATACTTGTCCCATAAAGTCAGTGGTGATAACTCTGCCAGTGTGAAACCGGAGCTTTCGGTTACCGGCGACGATCAATATGTAAAGTCATACCGATACATATTGTTGGCATTGCGTTCCATCCGAATGTTGCCAACGTTGTTATTTGCGGTCGCATTTAGCACATCGGTGATTTGAACCAAGCTTCCTGCATTTTTAATGTCGATGACACCACCCGTATTCTTAACGGCGTCGGTCACAATCATTGTGACATCGGGATCAATCTGAAGCGTCGCCGACTTCACGTTTAAATCCTCGTTGACCATTATTTGAGGACTGAAAGCAAATGATTTGATACCGCTTCCCGAAATATTAAGGTTTGGATAACCGGAGATAAGAGGTGTTATCGTTTGATCTGCCAACGCCGAGTACTCGATTGCGCTTTCCGGTTCGAAAACAAACGTAGGCGGTGCAGTAACGTCGATTGCTGTTGATGTACTTCCGGTAAATCCGTCAGGATTTTGCAACTTGAATATTGCATTGGTTTTAACCGTGAACGTTGCTGAAGGTTGAAACTTTAAGCCTGATACACCTGTGTTTACGATATTGTTGCCGTTTATCACAACATCGGCATATATTATTCCGGATTTTCGTGGATTTGTTGCAGCAACTGAAGGACTATAATATTCGATCGTGGTTCCGGGTGCCAGTGAATATGTTCCGCCTGAATCAGGTTTGACGCCTGAACCTCCCGTTTTATAGGTCGATGAGCCGGTTATTGTTACATTCGATCCCGCCGAGCCAAATGTAAAATTGACGGCATCGAAAGTTGCGGCATCAGAAAGTTCAATAGTTCCCGTAACCGCATTAGCGCTTTGCAGTGTTTTGATTCCGCCATTTGAAAATGCGACATTTTTATAAACAGGAGCGGTCATACCCTGTACGATTTGGTCGCCATTCAATCCGTATTCTATTACGCTATTGTCTCCCAACGTGATGTCGGCGGCATTGTAACTGGCGAGTGCTGCATTAGTGCCGATAAACCCTTGTACATCACGTGTGATAAAAGTTCCGTCAATAGTGACAACAGGTGTCCCACTTCCTTTAATGACGCGGTTTTCACCACCATTATCAAATGTCGCGTTCTCGGCAATATGAAAAAATGCACTCGACGCCATTGAATGGTTATTCACTGAAGAAAGCGGATTCAGCGTATATGAACCACCTGAATTGACTGTCAAGGAGCCGGTCAATGTTAGTGATGAATCCATATTCGACTGCACATCCGCATTTATAACAAGATGTCCTGCATTAGTCATCGATGTGGTTGGAAGGAAAAACGGCGTAGTGGTAGTGCCGTTAAAAGTATAGTTTACTGCTCCCTGAATCCGTATTGCGTTCGATGCAAGCGGGCCAACATCCGCAAAATTCTGCAATGAACCTGTTGTTGTTGTACCGCCAAGCCCGTCCGGATGGGCAGTCGCTAGAGTGGCGGCCGGTGCTGCTGCACCAAGTGCTATAAATTTTGAAGTTGCGTCGGACGCAATAATTGAATGTATATCAAAATCGAGTGTGCCACCACCTCTGACTACGAACTGCGAATGAGGGAAAATCACACCATTTCCTAGTGTCAAATCGCTGCTAAGTTTTAAAACCGCGCCGCTATTCACAGTATAATTCACACAGGTCGAATTGGCACCACTGTATGTCAACGTCTGCACATCACCGGATCCTGTGAAAACAAAACCTTTTGCAGGCATAATTGAACTGGTATAAAATACGCCATCGCCCGACTTACTAAAATTTCCTGAAATATTCACGGCGTTGTCTGTCACAATTCCCGACCCAAAATCAATTATTGGATATAAATCGGTTAAAGAGGTGGAAATAAAATCCTGCGCGATATTTATTGTTGAGATCGCTGCGTTTGATGATGCCGCTTCCATATCGATTGTTGGTTCGATCCCCGAAACAATCAAATTATTCCCGACATTGAGCACAGGTGATTGTGCCGATGAGTGGTCGATCATACTGAGAATTCCCTCATCGGTTACCATCAAATCATTCGCGACATTTACCGTAGCACGTCCGTTAAGTCCGCCCGATAGTCCCAATCGACCACCGGAAACAGTAACATCGCTAAGTACATTGAGGGTGACATTTGACTGGCTGCCGCTTACAGTTAACTGCCCCGACAAAATATCCAGCTTATTTACGGTGCGTGTAAAACTTCCCAATGTCGTGCCAAGCAGCAAATAACTTCCGGGAGCAGGCCCAACGGTCATCGTACCGTTTACCTGAAATGTCGGTCCTAATATCGATACAAGATGTTCACTATTGTCGTTGCTGAACGTAAAATTATGATAAATCTGCCCGCCATTTACGAGTGGAGTCTGAATCACATTAGCCAAACCGGTGACATTGCAATTAGAGCCCGGCTCCCATGTAGCAACGGGGAGTACCATTACATCTGTTGCGTGATTATAGGTGCCCGCTACACTTACGGCGCCACCCTGGATAAAATTTGCGCCTGAATTAGTAAGAGTTCCATCGACCTGAAGATCAATTCCGGCAGCACCATTATTGAGTGTAAATGTCGCATCGGATAGGTCCAATGTACCGCCACTTTCAACTGTTATGTCGTCGGCCGTCACATTTGACCAAGTTATTATCGTGTGTCCATTCCGTATTATTATTGAAGTAGCATCTGCAGTGGGCGATTTTGTTGCATCCTGCCAGGAGGCATTATCCGATGAAGATTCCCAGGTTGTGATTTCATCCCACGGCCCACTAGCACTGCTTCTATAGTAATCACCCGGCGACGAAGCTCCCGAGATTACGACAGTACCCGAAATATACGATATTCCATCCCAAAAATCATCCCCGGGAGTTCCATCAATATTGAATGCTCCATAGGAGTAAGTACCGGTACCAAGCTGAAACCGTGATGCATAATAAAATGTAGCGTTGGCATTCAGAAATGGACCAATATCTGCAAAATATTGATCGCTGTTTCCAACCACAGCCGGATCATAGGTTGCGGGAATCCACGACCAATCCGGTGAATTCGGCGAAGTGTTCGATTGGCTGTACCCAATCCATGCCTGAACGTCTGCGCCTTGACCAGGACCTTCTGTCAGCCCCGGCTGATAAACCTGTGCGGTTACAACATAGGGTTCCAGCGCCAATTGCGATCCCGAAAACGGCGATTGTAGATCAGCGTGTACCACCTGCGTATCGATCACCGTAAGCTGCCCGCTAACCCTTGTGGTGCCATTCCAGAATCCGCCACCTCCGGCACTATACCCACCATAACTCGGTGGTCCGCCTGCAATGCTAAAACGCGATGCATAATAATACAGTCCCGGTACAAATATTTCTCCTCCCAAATCCAGAACATACTGATCTGCATTGCCTGCCTGTGCACTGTACAATGCTGGAACCCATGTCCAGTCAGGTCCTGAGGGATCACTGTCATTTGAACTATATCCTATTTCTGCGATTACTCCCGTTTGCATTCCATCAATATAAGTGTACCCATCAGCGAGAACCTGCGCGGAAACCACAAATCCGCCCCCTGTAATAATTGTTCCTGACGGCGGGGAATGTAGGTTTGCCCAGCTTATAGAGGGTGTGCCCATCAATTTAATATCGTCTATCCGCCAATCTGTTTCAGTAGTATTCCTAAATCGGATACGTAGATTTGGCGTTGAAGGAATCGTTCCTGTTGGTGTAATTAATTTCCATTTGCTCATTGTTCCCGAACCTGGGGCATGTGTATAATCTAAGTTAGTCCAGGCGATTCCATTGTGACTAACCTCAATTAAAAGCTCATTATTGGCTGCGTTGGTGGATTTGCGATGCCCTAAGGAAAGCGATATATTGGTAACTCCAACCGTATTGATGTTTTCGATCTGAAACCAGTCGCCAATTGTCTGAAACAAAATGTTCCCCCCCCCTGACGCGCCTGGATATGTCGCCGACGGAGAACTGCTAATCGCAAGTGCATTTCCCGAAAAAAAAAGTGGCGGACCGTTTTGGAATGTATTGTCGGCAATTTGTGTTGCGGCAGCGGGATTCCCCATATTTTCAAAAAGAAGCACCTCCTGTGACCGCACCGCGCTGCTTAAAAGGCAGGCGGCAACAATAATGAAAAATCTAAATTTCATATCAAATGTTTTAATACCGTAAATCCTTAGGTTAAGGCGGATTAAAATATGGCAGAGGGGGACAACAAAATTACATTCAATCGACAGATTTTCAGCACTTTTGATATAAGAAAATTTGATCAATACGACCAATTGTCACGAAATTCGGTTTAATGACAAATGAAAGCAACAGAAAATACGCACAAAATATAAATCCCTAGGTGCTAGAAGATTATTTTTCGGATAACCTCTTGCCCGTCAAGTAGTTTTATTTTTACGATAAGGGGTTGTTTTGCTGAACTGATGTTTGAAATGTGATGCGTGGCCGCCGTAATTTGTGCAGCGTCATACAACAATCGGCCGAGTAAATCATAAACTGAAATATCCGATAGGTTTTCCGACTCTGAGTAAACACTGATGACACCGTCTTTGACTGCAACAAAAACTAAATCCCCGGAAATCAAATCACCGGTTGCAAGTACCTCACTGTTGTACCGCAAGAGGAAACGTTCCTCGAATGTCCCGGGTTCGGTAGAAAATGTATAAGGAGCCTGTTTCAGGTCGTGCATTACCCCGGTCATCATATCTTCTATGATTACTGGCTGAGCACCTGCCAGCTGACCTTCGGCAGTATCTATCGAAATAGTAAAATCGCCACCAACGGCAGTCGAATATCCAAGCGGCACAATATCGGAATCCGTGAATTCCGGCCGACCCTGAATCCGGAAATGGTCTTCACCGATCATCGAATAAAAACTGACGGTATTGCCAGACTTTGCGACTATTCCGTCATATCCCCAATCCCTTGACAGCGTAGCTTCCGGAAAATATCCGATCAGTTGCTGACTAAACAAATCATCCGGGTTGCTTAAGTTCAGCCAAATCCGATCCTGTTGTTGATCTGAACTACCTCTAAAAAAATCACCGTTATCGTGAAGCTTGCTCCGCATTGAATTGTTGAAAATAACATCGGTTGCTGCATCAGCCTCTATAAAAAATCCCTGACCCGAAGCTATCAAACCTGATGGCACACCGCTTTGAGGGGTTGTCAGACTTGCACGTGTACCACCGGTCAGATTGAACAACGCATAATCATCCCGGTTATAATTGCTGTAATCAGGTCCCGGAGTTGCTGTGCTGACAGCGGTGACATGCGACCAAAAATATAATGTGCCTGATATATCAGGATTTGAATTGATGAAATCTGTACCGGAAACCGCCGAAGGATACGGATTACCAACAAGATTAAAATCGTCGTCCGTATTTGCCGCGACTGCACTCATCGCAAGTGGAACCGTCACAATGCCGTTGTTCACCGCACCGGAAAATGTCACGCTATTTGTCGTGGGAAAAGTACCGGTTGTTGGTGCCATCACAATATATCCCTTGCCGGGAGTCATAGTTGCGGTCGGACCTGCATAAACCCAATCATTGCCATCATCGTCAAAACCGTCAAATGGCGCAAGATCGGAGAATGCAGATGTATTATACGAAAACGAAAAATCGGTACGCCAGGCGGGAAATGTTATGCCGATATTAGCCGCATCCACCGGTGAAGACCAATACGTATAATCGTATTTTTTATACGGCTGCGTAGTACGTGTCACCTCGGTCGCTCCAGTATTTGTTACAATTCCGGAATCGTCAATCATGACAAGTGAGCCCGAATCTTCTATCAGCAAGTTTCCGTTTACCATCAGGTCGTGCTGTATCTCCACATAATCATCTGAACCGATTATTAATGTTTGCCCCGGATTTACAAGTACGCTGCAAGCTTCAAAACTACCATGTAGTGCAGTGTCATAATTAGCTGCAATCACTACTTTTGAACCAATCATCGGCAGCGATGGCGACCAACTGCCGTTCCACGTTGCGGTCTGCACATCAATTTTCACTGCATTTGAAGCCGAATAGCAACTTGCATCATTCTCACGTACCTGGCTGTAGAATTGGTAACCATCAAGCAGACTAACATCGGAAATGTTCAGTGTTGCCGATGTGACACCCGAATAAATAGCATCATTGGAAAGCGCTGTCCATGTGGTCGCATTTGGGGCAACTGAAAACCATTGAAATGCAAGCGGATTTCCGCCTGAGAAACCTTCAGTCCCCGTCACAGTCAAAGTAACCGTTTTACATGTTGGCGTATAATTCGGATGTACGGTCACCGTAGGTGGAACTCCGACCGAAAAATCAAAAGTCCCGATATCGGAATAATCAAGATCGGAACATTCTTCACCCCAGTCGGTAATGTTCCAATCGGCATTGTTAAAGGTTATGGAGGGAACTGTTGCGGTATTTTTACGGATAAAATTTGCGCCTTCTCCCTCCAGGTTCAGCGATGTGGCCCAACCATCATTTTCATAAGTTCCCCAGCTGTCAACATGCGTAGCGTTTTTAAACAGTCGGATATGATCGTGCCCGATCGAATTATTACTTCCATTCTTGAAATTGATACCGCCCGTTGTAGAAGCTTGATCGGCAAATTCTGCGTTGCCTCCGGGTAGTGATGTACAGACAGGATTGCTTATCCCTGTTGCTACAATGTAAACTTCGCCGGTGGCCAAGGCTGTGTTGTTGAGCGCAATATTTCCACCGTTGACGGTTCCACTACCGTTGTTATAAAAGCGCAACGAATAGGAACCCAAATTCACAGTTGACCCGGTACCATTATAGATTTCGATATACGACATCCCATCAGCCCCACTGTCGGTAACCTGGCTAATAAACAAATCGGAAGGTAGTGATCCGACACCTTCGCACGATGTTATGGCATTATCGATTACCGTAAATGTTGTGGATGAGCTGCAACCTTGCGCATTTACGGTGATTAGATTTCCCGAAACTGCACCCGGCGGAATTACCACAGTGATTTGAGTCGGCGAAATCTGCGTGACCGATGCCGGAATACCATTAACCGACGCCGTTGCTCCGGAAAGATTATTGGCGGTAGCCGTTACGGTGACTTCAGTGCCGACCGGTCCTGAAAGTGGTGTTACCATATTGGTGGCTACATCACAGGTTCCACTTCCCTGTATCACGAAATTGTACGGATTTTCATCCAGATCATTGTTTGTTATAACAACCGTAGTCGACCGTATGCCAAGTGCCGTAGGCTGAAAAGTAATCGAAAAATCAATGTAGTTGGTTCCTGCAAACGGAATTGAATAGGGTGCGGATGCCGTAATTGTAAAATCGCCGGAATTTCCGCCTGACAGCGCGATAGACGTGACCGATAATAGCGCCGAGCCCGTATTCTGAATTCGAAACCATTTGGTTTGCGGTGTTCCGATGACCTGCGCGGCAAACAACGTATTGTCGGTTCCTGATGGAGTAGTATCGCCATCGGGAATTGTTGGGTTAGCGCCTACAACACCGCGGACTACAATCTCCTGTTGTCCTGCGGCCGAAACGGTGAGTACACCTGAAATAAATTCGGTGCCGTTCCAGAAACCACCCGGATTCCCGTCAGATCGAATTCCGCCATAGCGGTATGCACCGGAATCAAGTTGGAAACGCGACGCATAATAATAGGTTCCGGGCGTTGTTAGTTGTCCGCCAAGGTCCAGCATGTATTCATCATTATTCGGATCACCGTTGAACGCGTTGAAATTTGCGGGAACCCATGTCCAGCTTCCCGACGCAGGATTTGTATTTGAACTGCTGTAACCAATCCATGCACTGATTCCTTCACCCTGATGGGAGGGTGTCGTGGTAACCAAAGGCTCGTATACCTGTGCATAAACGTTGAAAACCCCGCCAATTGTATAATTGCCCGTGGCAGGAGTCTGCAGGTTAGCATAATCTACGGTTGTGGAACCGTTTACGACTAATATTCCCGAGACGTTTGTAGTGCCGTTCCACGCTCCGCCATTTGAAGAACTGTAACCGCCGTAGGTAAAAGGTCCTGAGCCAAGTTGAAAACGTGACGCATAATAATAAATACCTTCGGGCAACGTCGATCCGAATGTCAGCGCATACTCGTCGTCATTCCCAACCTGCAAATGATAGGAAGCCGGTATCCATGTCCACCCTGCATCACCCGGATTTGAATTCGTACTCGAATATCCGATCCAAACGTTTACCGCACTGTTGTGTCCTGCAGCTTCCGTAATCCCCGGTTCATACGCTTTCGCGTAAGCTGTAAAATCCTCCCCTTCGTTGATGGTGGCAGTACCCGGCCATTGAAGATTATTGAAGTCCAAAGTAGGCAAAAGCGTTCCTGTAAGTTTGACGTCGTCAATACGGATGGGATTTGTCCCTGTTTTTACAAACCTGATTTTGAGTCCGTTTATCTGTGCAGCAGCCGGTAAAGAAAGTACTCTTGAAAGATACCAACCTGTGCCGGCATTCGCCGCTTCATTGAACAGGGTAGCTGCAGTATTGGCAACATTGATCCACGACGTACCATTCCAGTACTCCACCCTAAAAGTTGCGTGCACGCTTGCGGATTCTTTTCTGTACCCAAATTGAAGTGTCAGGTTGTTGTAAGTGCTTGCATCAATCCCTTCAATCGCGAAACCATGCTGTCCATTAGTATTTGTAAACCATACATTTCCTGCGCCGGTAGCATCCAAATAAGTTGATGAAGGCATCGAGTTGCGGATATCTGCAGGGAGAGTCGCACCTCCCGAAGTCATTGTGTAGGCGTCGTTGTCGAATCCATTGTTTGTTTCGTGAAGCGCTATTGCAGTATTCGAGCTAACCGTTCCCATCGATTCCGCAAAAATAATTGCCTGTGCGATGCTTACATTATAAAAGAACACGGCGAATGCCGATAGCAAAAATCTAATTTTCATGGCGTGGTATTTAACCATAACAAAATAAAGGTCGAGCAGATGAGGGGCGACAAAATTACATCTATTATACATGTTTTCAATGCTTTTGGAATTAATTAATTGTTAACACCTTGTAGTTTCCACAACCAATGTACTTGCAATTATGACGATACAGATATGGGAAAAATGTTAGCTTTGTTAAAAAATTCTTGGACAAATCCATTATCACTCCAATTGAAGCAAAGCAAAAACTCGAACGTTATTGCGCGTATCAGGATCGATGCCACAATGAAGTAATAGCGAAATTGAGGAACCTCGGACAATCCAGCAGCGACATTGACGAAATCGTAGTGCACCTGATCGCACACAATTTCCTCGATGAAGAGCGTTTTGCGAGGAGTTTTGCAAGGGGAAAGCACAGGATCAAGTTTTGGGGAAAAGTGCGGATCGTAAATGAACTGAAAGCACGGAGCATTTCCGCGCCAAACATTAAACTTGCACTAACGGAAATTTCCGATGATGATTATCTTCATGCATTCGAATCGATTTCAAATCGGATATGGGATTCAATTACCGAAACCAGTCAACTGAAAAAACGCAAAAAGTTTTGCGATTATCTACTTCGCAAAGGATATGAAAGTCATCTCGTTTATGAAAAGGTTCGGGAGCTTGAAAAAGAACAATAACTCATTCCGACCTCTTTGAACCTGTTCGTTGAAGCTACTGTTACCGCGCTGTTTGTCTATTAACTATGCCGTTTATCGGAACTCCTTTTTTTATCATCGGATATATTTGCGCTTCATCGAAAAGTAGGAAATCTACCCGTAAATTCTTTTTTTTGAATCTTTCGCACAACTACATTTGCAGCGTTTTGACATGGGAATTGTGTAACAACTCACTAAAATTCTGTAAGTACACACTTCCATTTGAAATGAAAAAGAATCAAAAAAATACTACGTTAAATTATGGATTCCCTCAAATTTTCGAAATTAAACCTACTAAAAAATCTCCTTCCTAACCATCAATTTACTTCCAGTTCACCTTTACAAATTTTGTTAGTATTGCTTTCCGGTTTTTTCGCGACTGCGCAATGCGGCGGGGACCCGAATGCGTATGGCAACGAAGAGTGGATTGGCTACCATTACACTTCAAGCGGAAATCAAAAATTCTCGACCTATCAGGGTTTCGTGACCGAATCCGCAATTTTTGACAATAATTATCCACAGCAGTACTTTTTATGGGTAATTCCTCTCCCGCATTTCAATGTTTGCGGGACTAATTTTACCAATGATTTTGCGATCCGATACAAAATGAGGAAAACCTTTGCGGCCGGATGCCATACTTTTACGGTCGGCGGTGATGACGGGTATCGGTTAAGTATTGACGGCGGCGCTACATGGATTATCGATAATTGGAGTGACCACTCGTACGAAACTTCGACGCATTCGGTCTATATTACCGCTGGGCCAAAAGATTTGGTCCTTGAATATTACGATAACAGCGGCGATTCGCGAATAAAATTTACGTATGGTTACAGTTCGCCATCAACTCCTCCAACCTCGATTAGCGGACCAACATCAAAGTGTGCCGGAACGGGTAATATCACTTTATCGGCAGTTGGCGGAAGCTCTAAGCCAGGCGCGGTTTTTCAATGGGGAACCGGCGACGTCGGAAGCAATATTTTACCATCTACCACTTCGTCGATTTCTGTAAATCCAACCAGCACAACAACCTACTGGGTACGCCGGGTTGACGCTGCTCCATGTTCACAGCCAACTATAGCAAGGACTCATACTGTTGTTGTCGAAACCAAATCGACTGCACCAACCACCATCACTGCTTCAACAAGCATTTGCCTTGGCTCGTCGATTACACTTTCGGCAGGAGGAGGAACCATGGGCAGCAATGCTGTGTATCAATGGGGAACAGGAAGCACTGGAAACAATATAATTGCCGGCGAAGTGAATTCGTCAATTGTGGTCGCGCCTACTTCCAATACGACTTATTGGGTACGCCGGGTTGACGAGGCGCCATGCAGTGCGGTTACCTCAGCCAAATCAACGACCATTACAATTAAAGCGCGTTCAACCGCACCAACTGCAATCAACGGCGGAACAACAACAGTTTGTCCGGGAACCTCAGTCACGCTAACGGCAAACGGAGGAACATCGGCTTCTGGAGCGGTTTATCAATGGGGTACGGGAACACCGGGCACGAATGTAATAGGAGGCACTGGAATCTCGATTTCGGTAAACCCGCTGGCTACTACGACTTATTGGGTGCGCCGTTATGACGCCACATGCGATTATTACACCGCCGCAGTTTCAAAAACAGTTACAGTTTCAGAACCAGTAGTGGCGGGTTCGCTCAGTGCGCTTCAAACGATTGTCTGTTCAGGAACTGTTCCCAACGCTATAACGCTTTCCGGAAATGGTGGCGCAGTCATAAAATGGCAAAGTTGCAACAACAGTTCATTTGTGGGAACGGTTACCGATATTGCTTCAACCTCATCAGTACTGACCGGCGATCTCATGGGGCCGATTTCATCAACTACTTACTATCGAGCTGTGATTCAGGGGTCGTGTTCAATAACCTATACGCCGCCTATAGCGATGACTATACCTCCTACGGTTACTTACACTAACGGATCGTGGAATGGCACTGTTAACGAGTCGAAATCTGTGATCATTACTGATGATATCACCATTTCTAATGATTTGTCAGTTTGTTCATGCAAGGTTGCCGGAACAGCAACTGTAACGATTTTATCCGGAAAAACATTTACCGTAAAGAAATCCATTGAAGTAACTCCAAATGCAAACATCATCGTCGAACCAAACGGAAGTATACTACAGGTAGATGATTCGGCGGTAAACACAGGGTCGATCACCTACAAACGCCAGACGACGCCAATGCGAGAGATGGATTTTACTTATTGGTCGGCACCTGTTGGCGGAGCTACGCTGTATGAACTCTCGCCGCAAACCCGGAATGATAAATTCATGAGTTTTAATCCGATCGTGAATAACTGGGCCGTGCATTTAAATGGTGCAGAACAAATGACAGCCGGAAAAGGATATATTGTGCGGGCACCTGAAAACTGGAGCCTCACCAATGGAACCCAGGGAAAATACACAGCCGAATTCACCGGAGTTCCAAACAATGGTGTTATCCCGGTAACATTGCAAAAAGGCGCCGGCACGTTTAACCTGATCGGCAACCCATACCCGTCGGCAATCGACATAGATTTATTCCTAACCGATCCTGTGAATGAAAATCTCGTAAATGGCACCATATATCTTTGGTCGCACAATACGGCGATCAGCAGTACGATTCCGGGAGCGGCAGCCTATAATTACACAGCCGATGACTACGCGAAATACAACCTTACCGGAGGTGTCAAAACCGCATCGGCAGCGATAACTGGAGGAGGCGCTCCGACAGGCAAAATCGCGGCGGGACAAGGTTTCTTCATTGAAGCAAACAGCAATCTTTCAAACGGAACGTATACCGCAACATTCAACAACAGCATGAGGGTTGCCAACGAAAACAACCAGTTTTTCAGGTCTGCCGATATGGGAACTGCATTGCCCCGAGAAAAACACCGCTTATGGTTGAATATAAGCAATGCATCAGGCGCATACGATGAGATGCTTATTGGCTATATCGAAGGTGCGACCAACGGACTCGACCCGAAATATGATGGCGCAATCTTTCCAGCAGGAAATGCAGTTTCCATCTATTCATTGTTGAATGAAAATAGTCTTGCGATCCAGGGACGTGCATTGCCGTTTAGCGCTTCGGATATTATTCCGCTGGGTTATAAAAGTACGATCGCAGGGACTATGAAAATTTCAATTGAGAATCTCGATGGTGCATTTGCTGACACTGGAGTTTATCTTCTCGATACTTCAACAGGCATCATGCACGATCTGAAAGCGTCACCGTTTTCATTTACCACAACTGTTGGTACTTTCAATTCGCGTTTTGAAATTCATTTTGTCGGGAATGCTCTTGGAATAAACCAACCAACGGAAAACTCGTCAGAGATTGTAGCATTTGCAGATGGTCAGCTAATAAAAATTAACGCCGAAAGTCAAACCATTCGTTCAGTCGATGTATATGATCTTACCGGCAAGCTACTCGTGTCTGAAGGCGACATCGACGCAGGTGACTATTCCGTCGAGTTGAATATTGCGCCACAGCTCGTCCTCGTTCAAATGACATTGGATGCTGAAACAATCGTGGTCAGGAAAGTAATGATTCGATAGAAGTTATAAAAGTTCGGTTAATATAAATCCCGTAGAAATGCGGGATTTTTTATTGAGGTAAACTAAGTAAAACACTTACCGCATTTCCGCCAAATCCCACAGCATTTACAAGTACTTTACGGATCGGCCTGTTATTGATGGCCGTTTCGAATGGCGTACCGATAAACCTGTCGTTCTTCATCATCAATATTGCCATTTCAATGCTGAGCATTCCCGAAGCTCCGAAAGTATGCCCGGTTTGCCATTTATTGGTCGTCAACAGCGGAAGCTTTTCCCCAAAGACCTTTACGATCGCTCTGAATTCGGTCAAATCGCCTTTGACAGTTCCGGGCGCATGCATGACAACAGCATCGATTTCGGAAGTGGGCGTATCTTCAAGTGCCATCCGCATCGATTTCTGAAAACATAAAGCTTCAGCCGAAATTGAAATGCTGTGCTCGAGCAGTTCGGTGGCATATCCGATACCTTCAACGTATGCAATTGCGTTTTGCTTCCGGCCAATTTCAATTCCGCACATCGATGCGCCTTCGCCTAAAATCATCGAATTCCGGGTTTTATTCAGGTCGCCTGCACGCGAAGGAAATTCTTCTTCTTCCCGCGAATAAATTTTAAGTGCACGCATTTGTGCAATCGTAAATTCGGTTAACGGTGCTTCACTTCCACCAACCAGAAACTTGTTGGCCATCCCGCTTCGAAGCCAGGCTATTCCGTTCAACAGCGCATGCAATGCAGTTGAGCACGTGATCGAATGTGAAATTTCGGGACCGTTATTTTGAAGATCGTGCGACACCCATGATGAAATATTCCCCAAGGTTGTGGTTGGCGAGGTCAGTGTGTTGGCAATCCCGTTTGCAAGATAGTCGCGATAATGATTCTCTAACAACGATGTTGCCCCACGCGACGAACCGATGTTTATACCAAATGATTCGCCCGAATTCCATCCTGCCTGCTTCACGGCACGCCGAGATGCCGCAATCGCAAATAGAACCGAATCGTCGAGTGATTTGTATTTGGTATCGGAATGTTTGAGTTGTAAAACCTCAGCCCGCGAATCCTTATCAAGTGTCGCTATCCACGAACCGTCCTTCCGGTCAAAACAGTGCGTTTGCTGGAGGTAATTTTTCCATACTGCCTCAGGTGAATTTCCCAACGGCGAAACGGAAGCAATCGAAACAATTGAAACAGGTTCTTGCAAAGCGGAAGTTTTTGCAAAAGTACGGTAAAGCAGCAATAATCACTACTTTTTGTTCGGATCGAAATAGCATGTCAGTAAGGAACGCAATTCAGAACTTCCGTCGAGTACGCTCATGAGTTCACTCATAGTGCTTTCCGGAACGAATTGCCGCAAAGGCTGGTCGACACGGTTAATCAACGGTAGATTTTCGGTTACCATTGCATCCCATTGTGCAAAGTACCTCAAAAGATCGTCGGGATAAACGATTTTTCTTTCGTGGCCTTCATCCTCAGCCTCAAACGGCGTCGCGACATTCAGATATCCGTAATCGTCAGTGAGTTGCTCACCCGGATGTATGTCGCGAACGGCAATTTCAAAATCATAGGCGGTCGACATGCAGCTCGAATTGAAACTGTGATTAACGAATTTAGCGTTGTCCCAGCACAGTACTTTTTCACCTTTACCATTCGTAAAGCAATACGTTTCGAGATATTGCTGCATAAGCGGCGAAATCATCCGTTCCTCTTCAATCGTAAAAATCCGGTCCAATTCGTCCTGCACCCAGGTAATGGTTCCTTTCGGAATAAACTTTTTTGCAACTACTCCGTAACCAACAGCATCGGAAATAAAACGGAGTTCCGTATCAGGATGGATCATACAGCGGATGTTAGAATTTACAGATTAAATTTATCCAATTTTTCCTAACGCCGCTTCGATGGTATCATAAATAATATTTAATTGTTCAGCCGAAATAATATAAGGAGGAAGTATATAGATAATATTGCCTACAGGCCGCATGATTACTCCATTTTCTATAAAGAATGCATACAATTCATTCCGCAAATCGCCATAATAATCTTCCTCAGATTCGGTTTTGACCTCAAGTGCGAAAATGGTTCCCAGCACGCGTGTTGTTTCGACCCTTGAATGTTTTGAAATTTTTTCTTCAAATTCAAGATGACTTTTGTTTATTCGAATCAGGTTCTGTTGCATTTCGGGAGCCGCGAGCAATTCAAGACTTGCGATTGCGGCCGCGCAGCCCGTCGGGTTTGCAGTAAATGTGTGTCCGTGAAACAGCGCTTTGTTGATGTCGTCGCTGTAAAATGCATCAAAAAGTTGCTGTGTAAAGGTCGTAACCGCCATCGGAATCGTTCCGCCCGTCAATGCCTTCGACAAACACATCATATCGGGCTTCGTCGTCAGAAAATCGCATGCGAATGTCTTTCCTGTTTTGCCAAATCCGGTCATTACTTCATCGGCAATCGTCAGAACGTCATTGTCGCGGCAAATCTGAATCAGCTCGTCAAGCGATTGCGGCTCATACATTACCATGCCGGCGGCACCTTGCACAAGCGGTTCAAAAATGAAAGCCGCACATTTATTATTATTTATTGCACTTTTCAGGGCGTCAAAACTTGCTTGCTCGCGCCCTGTTACAGGCACCGGGATCCGGACCACGTCGATGAACATTCCATCGAATGCCTGTGTATAGAGTGAGATCCCACTGGCTGCCATCGCCGCAAAAGTATCGCCATGGAATGCATTTTCAAATGCGATGATCGTGGTGCGTTTTTCCCCAATATTAAAATAGTACTGCAACGCAACTTTTATCGCCACTTCAACGGCAGTCGACCCATTGTCTGAAAAGAATATTTTTTTTTGATTCGACGGTAAGAGCTCGATCAACTTCTCACCTAATGTAATTGCAGGCTCATGTGTAAATCCGCCAAACAACACATGCTCAAGTGTCGTAAGCTGTTTGTAGATCGCATCGGCAATGAATTTATTGCTGTGCCCAAACGGATTCACCCACCAGGATGCGATCGCGTCAATATATTGCTTTCCATTCTCATCCCACAAAAGCGCACCCTCGCCACGTGTGATCGCAACCGGCGGAAGCGCGGTTTTATGCTGTGTATACGGATGCCACAAATATTTTTCGTCCTTTTGCTTTAATGTCATTTTATTGAAGTTTAAGTAGCGTATCGCGAAACTGTGCCGCATATTCTGCAATCACATTCTTATCAAAATAGGGTTCCTGTTCAATCCGTCCGAGACATTGAAGACCGCTCTTTGCAAGAATTATTTCCTCGGATGACACGGTTGACTCGCCTGAAAAAATAATGCCTGCAAAGAGTACGTTTCGGTTGCGGAGCGCTTCGATTGTAAGTAATGTGTGGTTGATGCTTCCGAGATAATTTCGGGACACAACCACCACCTTATAATCCGGTCGGATCAGATCGGCTATGGTTTCAGAGTCGTTTAGCGGAACCAGGATGCCGCCGGCGCCTTCAATAATCAGATGGTTTGCAGTCGCAGGTTCGATGATCTGTTTTGTGTCGATTTGAATCCCATCGTGTTTGGCGGAAAGATGCGGACTGGCCGGCAAAGTCAGCGCATAGCTTTCACGATGTATGACGGTTTTTGAATTGCTGATGAGCGCCCCAATTTTATTTGAATCCGAATTTTGGAGGTCGCCTGCCTGAATCGGTTTCCAATAATCCGCTTCAAGCGCCTCGGTCAGGATTGCAGCAGTTATGGTTTTCCCGACGTTGGTTGAGATGCCGGTGATAAATAATTTCATATCATTTTTATTCGAATTGTAAAGGTAGTGAACAATGCACAAAAGCTTTGTTCCGATTTGTTATAGGAATTTTCATAAATTTAATTGGTAACTTTGAGTAGGACCAATACTAAAATTTATGGTTGCAGGGAACATTCCATCGTACATTCGGACAGTTTATATCTTTTTGCTGATTATCATTATCATCTTCTGTATGATCATGGCAAAGAAAATTTTGGTTCCGATTTTAATTTCAGGCTATATCGCAATGCTTATGACGCCATTCTGTAATCGGCTTGAAAATTATAAAATACCGAGATCCTTAAGTGCTTTCACGGCCTTAATCCTATTTATAATCTTTATCTCGGGAATTTTTACCCTGATTTTCTTTCAATTCAGAAGCTTTATGAACGATTTGCAGGCAAATGCGGCCGATCATCTTAACCGTTTTGTCGGTAAACTCAATTCGAGTATCGAAAGCGTAACGGGAATGGATATGGG
>JAEYZX010000114.1 GCA_023427845.1 Bacteroidota bacterium | reverse complement strand
ATGTTAGACAGACTACAGATAGTAAAGCAGCGTTTCGATGAAATTTCCGACTTGATCATTCAACCCGATGTGATAGCCGACCAAAAACGTTACGTCCAGCTCAACAAAGAATATAAAGACCTTAAGGCATTGGCCGCAAAGCGTGACGAATATGTTTCGCTGATGGCCAATATCGACGAGGCGAACGAAATCATTTCCGACGGAAGCGATGCCGAAATGGTCGAGATGGCCAAAATGCAGCTTGAAGAAGCGAAAACACGTCTGCCTGAACTTGAGGAAGAAATAAAATTCATGCTAATCCCTAAAGATCCTGAAGACGGCAAAAACGTAATCGTTGAAATACGTGCCGGAACGGGCGGCGACGAAGCGAGTATTTTCGCGGGCGATTTGTTTAGGATGTATACCAAATACTGTGAAAACCGCGGCTGGAGAACCTCGGTCGTCGATATGAACGAAGGAACATCGGGCGGATTCAAAGAGGTTATTTTTGAAGTCACCGGAGAGGACGTCTATGGAACACTCAAATTTGAAGCAGGCGTGCACAGGGTCCAGCGTGTCCCGCAGACCGAAACACAGGGCCGCGTCCATACATCGGCGGCAACCGTAATGGTTTTGCCTGAAGCCGAAGAATTTGACGTACAAATCGACATGAATGATGTTCGTGTGGATTTCTTTTGTTCGTCAGGTCCGGGCGGTCAGTCGGTTAACACTACCAAATCTGCGGTACGATTAACGCACATCCCAACCGGATTGGTTGCGCAATGCCAGGACGAAAAATCACAGCACAAGAATAAAGACAAGGCATTTACGGTACTTCGCTCGCGTTTGTACGAGCAGGAGCTTGCCAAGAAACAGGCCGAAGATGCAACAAAACGATCTTCACAGGTTTCGTCGGGCGACCGTTCGGCGAAGATCCGCACTTATAATTATGCGCAAGGCCGCGTCACCGATCACCGCATCGGACTGACGTTATACGACCTAGGCAACATCATGAACGGCGACATCCAAAAAATCATCGACGAACTTCAATTGGTGAATAATACTGAAAAGTTGAAGGAAGCGAGTGAGGTGTTTTAAGTTTAGGTCGAATATGAGGGAATAGGGATTAGCGATGAGGGATTAGGGATTAGGGATTAGGGATTAGGGTGGTGTTGTACGTCTTAGCAATAATTTTCATCATTAGCCAATTATTACTTGTTAATTATCAATTATTAAACCTAAATTAAATTTTGACAACACAACAACTCACCCGGCAAATCCTTCAAAAACGATCTTTTCTCTGCATCGGGCTCGACACCGATTTGGAGAAAATCCCGCAACATCTTCTTGAAGCTGAAGATCCGATTTTTGAGTTCAATAAAGCGATCATCGATGCAACACACGATCTCGCTGTCGCCTACAAGCCAAATACCGCTTTTTATGAAGCATACGGAATCAAAGGATGGCAGTCGTTGCAAAAGACAATCAATTACATCAATCAACAATACCCTGATATTTTTACGATTGCCGATGCCAAACGCGGCGATATCGGAAATACATCATCACGCTATGCAAAAGCGTTTTTCGAAGACCTTCAGTTCGATTCGGTTACCGTTGCTCCATATATGGGCAAGGATTCGGTTGAGCCGTTTCTGGCTTTCGAAAACAAAATCACGATACTGCTGGCATTGACATCGAATGATGGCGCGGCCGATTTTCAAACAAAAATGGCAAACGGTAATGAACTTTTCAAAACTGTTATCGAAACTTCAAAGGGTTGGAGGAATTCACAGAATCTGATGTACGTGGTGGGCGCGACAAAAGCGGAATCATTCACTGAAATCAGAAAACTTGTTCCAAATAGTTTTTTACTGGTCCCGGGAGTGGGCGCGCAGGGCGGAAGCCTGTCTGAAGTCTGCAAATACGGACTCGCATCAAACGTGGGGTTGCTTATTAATTCATCACGCGGAATCATTTATGCCTCATCCGGACAGGATTTTGCGCAAAAAGCGCGTGGCGAAGCCCAGCGAATGCAGACCGAAATGCACGAAATCCTCAACCAAAATCACTGTAGTTGATACAATTGCAAGATCAAATCGGCATACTTCATTCGTTTGAGTCGGCACCGAGGCGAATTGTTTCTTTGGTCCCATCGCAAACCGAGCTGTTATATGACCTGGGTTTGGAAGAAAATATTGTAGGCATTACAAAATTCTGCGTGCATCCGTATCATTTCAAATCGACCAAGGAAAAAATTGGCGGAACCAAAAAAGTCCATTTCGGGAAAATCCGGATTTTGAAACCCGACATCATAATTGCGAATAAAGAAGAAAACACGCTTGAGATCGTTGAAGAATGCCGGAAAATCGCGCCTGTCTGGGTTACCGATATTGCGACTCTTGTCGATAATAACCGAATGATATCCGATTTCGGAATACTTTTCAATGCACGGACTGAAGCTAAAAAGTTAACCGATAAAATCACTTATGCCGCGGCCGATTTTTCCCGGTTCATCGCATCGCAGCCCATCCGGAAAGCAGCCTATTTTATCTGGCGTGATCCTTACATGGCGGCCGGTTCGGGAACATTCATCAACGAAATGATGAAGCTCAACAATTTTGAGAACATTTACGAAAATCGTCAGCGCTACCCTGAAGTCGAATTGCGAAAACTCCGTCTGGATGGCGATCCCGAAGTCGTATTCCTCTCATCCGAACCGTATCCTTTTAAAGAAGAACATGCATTCGAAGTTGGCCGTTTCACACACCATGCAAAAACCGTTTTCGTCGACGGCGAGATGTTTTCATGGTATGGAAGCCGTGTTCTGAAAGCATTTGAATACTTCAAAAAACTTCACATCCGGCTGCAATAAAAAATGCCGATACTAAATAAGTACCGGCACTTCTTAATAACTAACCCTAACCAATTGAGAAAACCATTAATCTCTTTGCAAATATCCGACAATTAGCCCGGGTGCGCTGTTAAGTGTATGTTATTTATATGTTATTGTTTTTTAAGTACTTAGCTATTTCCTGTCCTGCATCGCAAAAACACGCTTGAGCAAATCAGATGTTCTTGCATTGATATCGGTACGGATGTTTTTTTCTTCAACCGCCACCATTTTGAAAACACCTTCAAGTGCCTTATTCGTAACGTAATTCGTCAAATCAGGGTCAACGTCGTTCGTCAGTGGAAGCGCATTGTATTTCGTAATGATGTTCGCCCAGACTTTATCGGCACCCACTTTATCCAATGAGGATTGCACAACGGGACGGAATTTTGTTGTCAGCGGATTCGTGGTCGTGCTCTGTAAATACATCGTAGCCGAATTGTCGGCGCCCATCAATATATTCCGTGCATCATTAAACGTCATTTGTTTGACGGCTGTAACAAAAATCGGTGTCGCTTCCTTTACGGCTTCTTCCGCCGCGCGGTTCAGCACCTTCAGTCCTTCGTCGGCAAGGCTCGATAAACCAACCGACCGCAATGCCTGATCAACCTTTTGAAGTTCTTCGGGAAGCAGGATTTTTACCGCTTCATTTTTGTAAAATCCATCTTTCGCGGTAAGTTTTGAAACCTGTCGGTCAATTCCTTTATCGAGTGCTTCTTTCAAACCGGCAGCGATATCGGCATTGCCCATCACATTTCCTAATTCAGGATATTGGCTTGCAACCTGCTGCAATTCGGCACATCCGAAAAGCAAAATACATGAGCTGAGTAAGAGGACTTTTTTCATACGTTATTTTTTGTCTTGTAAAGCGAAAACTTTTTTGAGAAGGTCGGTGTTGCGCGAACCTAAGTCGGTGCGGATCGACAATTCCTCGACGGCTATCATTTTAAAAACACCTTCCAATGCTTTCTTTGTTACATGGTCGTTGATATCGGGATTCACTTTTGTTACGAGCGGCAATGTATTGTATTTCGATATTATGGTCGCCCACACTTTATCGGCGCCGACTTTCCCGATCGATTCCTTTACTACAGGGTTGAACTTGGAGTATAATTCGGTGGATGTCGATTTCTGCAGATATTGTGTAGCCGAATCATCGCTTCCCATCAATATGCCTTTTGCGTCGGTGATCGTCATGTTTTTTATAGCCGACACAAATACAGGAGTTGCTTCTTTAACAGCGGATTCGGCAGCGCGGTTCAGCGAACGGATTCCGTCGTCGGCCAAATTGTCGAGACCGATACTTCGCAAGGCTTTATCGACCTTTTGGAGTTCTTCAGGGAGTAAGATTTTTACTGCTTCATTTTTGTAAAAACCGTCGGTTGCCGTCAGTTTTGAAACCTGTTTATCGATGCCTTTATTCAAGGCTTCCTTTAGTCCGCTTGCAATATCGACATTGCCGGAGTTAATCGAAGTCGGCAGTTTGTCTTTTGCTTTTTTAATCATGTCTTTCAGTTGCGCATTGCCAATCATTGGCACAAACAATACTAGTAGGAGGAATTTTTTCATTTTTTCAGATTCTGGTTTTCCAAAGATAACAAATAGCATACCGCGATAAAGCAGCATTTAACTTTAGGTTTGAATTTGAACGACGATGCCGGTGTAAAACTCCGCCAAACGCAAGGCAATTTTTTATTAATTGCGTAAATTGCGCACTCAAAATCGACATAAAATTCAGAATGGAACAAGTAAAACCATATACTCCTGCAAATAAAGTAAGAATTGTAACGGCGGCGTCGCTTTTTGACGGACACGATGCTGCGATAAACATCATGCGGCGCATCATTCAATCGACCGGCGTTGAAGTGATCCACCTGGGCCATGACCGAAGTGTCGAGGAAGTTGTGAATACCGCAATCCAGGAAGATGCCAATGCGATTGCGATGACGTCGTATCAAGGCGGACATAATGAGTATTTCAAATACATGTACGACCTGCTTAAGGAAAAAGGGGCGGGACACATCAAAATATTTGGCGGCGGAGGCGGCGTGATCCTTCCGTCTGAAATTGCCGAACTTCACGAGTACGGCATCACCAGAATATATTCTCCCGACGATGGCCGCGCACTTGGCCTCCAGGGCATGATCAACGATCTGGTGATGCAGTCGGATTATGCAATCGGCGACAAGCTCAATGACGAACTGAATGAACTGGAAGGAAAAAATCCTACAGCGATCGCGAGAATCATTTCGGCAGCTGAGAATTTTCCTGAAATCGCCCGCGAAACATTAGACAAAATCCAGCAAAAGAACAAAGACAGCAAAACTCCGGTTCTGGGAATCACCGGAACGGGCGGCGCCGGAAAGTCGTCACTTGTTGATGAATTGGTTCGTCGTTTTCTGGTCGATTTTCCCGATAAAACCGTTGGGTTGATTTCTGTCGATCCGTCAAAACCAAAAACGGGCGGTGCACTTTTGGGCGACCGTATCCGAATGAATGCGATAAACAATCCGCGGGTCTATATGCGTTCGCTCGCGACCCGTCAGTCGAATCTTGCCTTGTCGAAATATGTGGCCGACGCGATCCAGGTGATCAAAGCGGCAAACTACGATTTGATAATATTGGAAACTTCGGGGATCGGGCAATCGGATACTGAAATCATGGACCATTCCGATGTGTCGTTATATGTGATGACACCTGAATTTGGCGCTGCGACACAGCTCGAAAAAATCGACATGCTTGATTTTGCCGATTTGGTCGCAATCAACAAGTTCGACAAACGTGGCTCACTTGATGCGCTTCGGGACGTGAAGAAGCAGTTTCAGCGCAATCACCAACTGTGGGATGCCGATCTTGACACGCTTCCGGTTTTTGGAACAATTGCTTCGCAGTTCAATGATCCGGGAATGAACACGCTGTACAAGGCGATAATGGACAAGATCCATGAAAAAACCGAATCCGGACTCGAATCTGATTTTCATATCACGCGCGAAATGAGCGAGAAGGTTTTTGTGATTCCGCCGCACCGTACGCGATATTTATCTGAAATTTCAGAGAACAACCGTGCCTACGATGAAATGGCGATGACACAAAGCCAGATCGCACAAAAATTATACGGGATTTACAAGACCATCGAGACCGTGTCGGGCGAACTTCCGCAAATGACCAAAGTGGGCCTTGAGCCCGTAAATGAAACGGAAGACAACAAAGTTTTCCTCAATTTGTTGACAAGCCAGTTCGAAAAGATCAAAATGGATTTGAGCCCGTATAATTGGGAAATCCTTTTAAACTGGAACGAAAAAGTAAACAAATACAAAAATCCGGTTTACTCTTTCATGGTGCGCGACCGCGAAATCAAAATCGCAACTCATACCGAATCGCTATCGCATACGCAGATTCCGAAAATCGCCCTTCCAAAATATGAAGCGTGGGGTGACATTTTGCGTTGGTGCCTTCAGGAAAATGTGCCGGGCGAGTTTCCTTTCACCTCAGGGCTTTATCCGTTTAAACGTGAAGGCGAAGACCCATCGCGAATGTTTGCAGGCGAAGGTGGGCCGGAGCGAACAAACAAACGGTTTCATTACGTTTCCGCCGGTCTTCCGGCAAAGCGCCTTTCCACTGCATTTGACAGCGTGACGCTGTACGGGAATGATCCGCACTTACGCCCGGATATTTATGGAAAAATAGGGAATGCCGGTGTTTCCATATGCTGCCTGGACGACGCAAAAAAATTGTATTCCGGATTCGATCTTGTTCATGCGATGACATCTGTCAGTATGACGATAAACGGTCCCGCGCCAATGCTGCTCGGCTTTTTCATGAATGCGGCGATCGATCAACAGTGTGAATATTACATAAAGGCAAACGGGCTTGAATCGGTTGTCGAGCAAAAGATCAAACAAATTTATACCGATAAAGGGCTTGAGCGTCCAAAATACCAGGGCGAGCTTCCGGCCGGGAATAATGGTTTGGGATTGATGTTGCTCGGAATTACAGGCGATATGGTTTTGCCGTCGGAAGTTTATAATGAAATCAAAGCACGGACATTATCGCAGGTTCGCGGTACCGTACAAGCTGATATATTGAAAGAAGACCAGGCGCAAAATACCTGCATTTTCTCGACTGAATTTGCACTGCGACTGATGGGCGACGTTCAGGAATATTTCATCGCGAACAATGTGCGGAATTTCTACTCGGTTTCAATTTCAGGTTATCATATTGCCGAAGCAGGCGCGAATCCGATTACACAGCTTGCCTTTACTTTGTCGAACGGGTTTACGTATGTCGAGTATTATTTGAGCCGCGGAATGAACATCAACGATTTCGGACCAAACCTTTCGTTTTTCTTTTCGAACGGAATCGATCCTGAATATGCGGTGATTGGCCGTGTGGCACGCAGAATCTGGTCGAAGGCAATGAAGAATAAATACGGCGCAAATGAACGTGCGCAGATGCTGAAGTACCATATCCAAACATCGGGACGTTCGCTTCATGCGCAGGAAATCGATTTCAACGATATTCGTACGACACTTCAGGCGCTTTATGCGATTTACGACAATTGCAATTCACTCCATACAAATGCCTACGACGAAGCAATCACTACACCAACCGAAGAATCGGTGCGTCGGGCGATGGCAATCCAGTTGATCATAAATAAAGAACTCGGTCTGGCGAAAAACGAAAATCCGATTCAGGGTTCGTTCATTATTGAAGAACTGACCGATCTTGTTGAAGAAGCCGTTCTTCAGGAATTTGACCGCATTACCGAACGGGGCGGCGTCTTAGGTGCAATGGAAACCATGTACCAGCGATCGAAAATCCAGGAAGAAAGCCTGTATTATGAAACGTTGAAGCACAATGGCGATTTTCCGATTATTGGCGTAAATACGTTCTTAAGTTCAAAAGGATCGCCAACAGTTATTCCGATGGAAGTGATACGTGCGACCGAAGATGAAAAACAATATCAGATTAAAATGCTCGACACGCTTCACAATGCCAACAAAGGCAAAGAAGAAGAGCAACTCGCTGCGATTCAGGATGCGGCGATCAACAATCAGAATATTTTTGAGAAGCTGATGGAAGCAACAAAAGTCTGTTCGCTGGGGCAAATTACAAATGCGCTGTTTGAAGTCGGCGGCCAATACAGGAGAAACATGTAAAATCTGAGATATGGAAACTTTGACCTATTCAACTACAATCGACGCCCCGCGCGAAAAAGTGTGGGATGTTTTATGGAGCTTAGAAACCTATCGCGACTGGACATCGGTATTTAGTCCGGGTTCGACAGTGGAAACCGATTGGAAACAAGGAAGTAAAGTCCTCTTTTTAAATGAACAACGCCAGGGAATGGTTTCTGAAATTGCCGAAAACCGAACTCCTGAATTCATGTCCTTCCGTCATTTGGGAATGTACGACAACGGCGTGGAAGACTATGAAAGCGAAATGGTGAAGCAATGGTCAGGCGGGCATGAAAATTATCTGCTTGAAGATCTGGATGGCAAGACACGGCTAACGGTCACGATCGATTTGCAGGAAGATCATAAAACGCATTTCGAAGCGACCTGGCCCAAGGCATTGGAGCGGCTTAAGGAACTTTCGGAAAACGGCAGGTAAACGATGGACCCGTTATGTGGAATGGCGGGTTCGCTTTCGCTCGGGCCGTGGCTGGATTACTTCTTTACAAACTTGATTTTTTTCGAGCCATATTCCGATAAAAGATCAAGTATGTAAATTCCGCTTGCGAGGTTTCCTGTATAAATTTCTTCGTCCGCAAAAGTTTGTTGCTTTAGCAACTGCCCCGTCAAACTGTAGAGGGCAACCGATTTTATATTACGCTCCGAACTTATATTTAAATATTCACCCACAGGGTTTGGATATAATTTGACCGCGATTTCCGCAGATGGACCATTGGTCGAAAGGCTGCAGTCTGAATCCATTGAGACCGTAATTGGCATTGACGTGCTAATGCTATTCGGACAGAATTCTGGCGCAGCACTAACGTAATAGGTTCCCGCTGACGAAATTTGGTACTGCATATTATTCGCGCCATCAATCGCAACTCCGTCTTTGAACCATTGGATATTTGTAGTGTACGGTGCAAATATTTCGGATAAAAAGCTATAGCCTTCGCAGAGGACAAAACCTTCGGTATTGGGATCGAATGTCACGTGCTCGCCCATTTCGTGTCCCATTGTGAGTCCGACCCATGCATAGCTGTCAATCTGTATCGTATTCGATTCAAAGGTCTGGCCGTTCAACGTAACGATTACCTTTAGAAGTGCCTGGTCGTATGTGTACCAGTCATAAGTAAAACTTGGGCCGTCAGCGCCTGGTATGGTTTGAAACGGATCGGACGTAAACCAATACTTCCATTGCCATTCGTAACTGTCATAAACGGTGCTGCCCTCAACAGTTGTCGTACCGTTCTCATCAGGGCAAAGCATCGTATCTCCTGAAATTACAGGCTGCGAAAATGCACTTATCGATACTAATAGAAAAAGTAGCGTTGTTTTCATAATTTGGTGATTTTAGGTTGATTAGCTGCAATTTACGAATTGTTTGTAAATCCTTACCAAACGGTTTTTAGAAATCGGCCAATCACAAAATTGCTTAAAAAAGTAACGGGCGACAATGGTTTTTTCGTAAATTTAAGTAACTTAAAATCCCTCGCATATGAAACGTTTCTACTTTTTACTGCTGGGTTTCTTCTTTATCATTCAAACATCGCAAGCTCAGGTATCCGGTTGCACCGATCCGCTTTCGGCAAACTACAATCCGGTCGCGACCGATAATGACGGAAGCTGTATTTATGCAAACATTTCTGTTGCTCCGCTAAGTTCTGTCAATATTCCCACTTCCGTCAGTGAGTCTTCAGGATTGATTCGCTACAACAACTTACTGCTGACACATAATGACGATACCGACACGAATTTATATTCGCTCGATACAATTACAGGCGCAATTTCGGCAGCCTATCCACTTCCGGGCGTTGTAAATCAGGATTGGGAAGATTTGGCACAAGATGAGAGTTTCATTTATGTTGGTGACTTTGGAAATAATTCGCACGGAAACCGTCAAAATCTGCGGATTTTGAGAATTACAAAAGAAAGTTTTGGAACACCAACGCCCGTGATCGACACCATATTTTTTTCTTATGAGGATCAAACTGATTTTTCACCTGTTGCAGCAAATACAACCGATTTTGATTGCGAGGCAATGGTGGCTTCATCCGATTATCTGTATCTGTTTACAAAACAATGGACTTCCAATGCTACCGCGGTATATCGGATTCCCAAACTCAATGGAACGCACACCGCATTGCTGACGGGAGTGCTCGAAGTTAACGGATTGGTGACCGGAGCGACATATCTTCAGAACCGCCGGCTGCTCGTGCTTTCAGGTTATGATGTGTTGCTGAGGCCATTTGTATATTTGTTGTACGATTTTTACGGTCATAATTTCTTCTCGGCCAATAAGCGCAAAATTGCGATTCCGTTGCAATTCCACCAAATTGAAGGGATCGCGACTACAGACGGGCTTAGGTACTGGCTCACAAACGAAGCACTTTCACAAGGTTTTTTGAATATCCCGGCCAAGATGCATCTGTTGGATTTAACACCATATCTAAGTTATTATATAAATAATGTCAGTCTCGACCTGCGTGATTTTATCGGGAATCGCAATTTTGCGGTTTATCCAAATCCGACCGATCAGACTTTGACGATCAGCATCCGTACAGACATGCTTGGTGCGCGATATATTTTGTTCAGTCCGACCGGACAGCAGGTTTTGGAAGGGATTCTCGAAAGTCTGAACCATCGTATCGATGTGAGCGGCCTTGCTGACGGAGTTTATCATTTGCAGGTAGGTGAATCGCGACAGAATAACATCAATGTGATGATCGAATGATTAAATTTTGCTGAGTTTTAAGTAGCCGATATGGAGTTCATCATCTTCTGACCGGCTATTTTCAACAATGTCTATTTGGTAGGACGATTTGAATTTTGACGGCAAAACATCCTCAACCTTGAATGTATCATCAACATCGATTCCATATTTGTCGTCGATATGCGATGTTGCTCCTTTAAAATTATAATGTTTATAAAAAGCCGTTGACTTTGATTGTTTGCCCGCTTGAGCCACAGAATCGGCTATCGCCAATACTTTGTAATGATATTCGTCAAATTCACCTTTTTTGTAACCTCCAAGGTTTATAAAATATAGATTTAAATCGCCATTCACTTCTTGGCTTCTTGGTACGATGCTGATCGCGTAATTTTCAACACAGGTAACTTCTCTCCAGGCGTCTATATGGATGTCGCCTTTCGCTTCAGGCCAAAATTCGTGAAACTGAGGAATCAGTGATTTAAGCGACGTTCCGACGCCAAAAAAAATGTCGTGCTGCTCGGTCAGGCGTCCGGAAGGCTTACATCCAAGCATGACCATGTATAATTTTAATTGTTCCATCTGCTAAAGATATTGCGTTTTAAATTGATAAAATTAGGTAGTTTCCTGATTTTGGTTTGGTTTTTGAAATGTCTACATTTATAATCTAAATAATTAAAACTATGAAGAAGATATTCTTATTTCTTACGGTAGCCGGAATGTTGGCACTACAAGGTTGTGAAGGGCCTGAGGGTCCGGCAGGTGCTCCGGGCGAACCTGGTTTCAGCGCTGAAGCAGAAGTGTTTGAAGTGACCGGTGTAAATTTCACCCCGGCAAATGACTGGTTTCTGACTTACACATTGAATCCGGTAATCCTGCAAAGCGATAACGTACTTATTTATGAGCTTGTTAATACGAATGACAATATAGATACATGGGCTATGTTGCCTCAGATTTACTATTTTGCAGGCGGAGAAGCACAATATAATTTCAGCTTTTCATATGATCAGTTCTCGATATTCATAGATTCCAATCTCGATTTCAATACGCTTCCTGCAAGCTTTACAACTAATAAGGTTTTCAGGATCGTTATTGTTCCCGGATATTTTTCAAAAGGTACGCAGGCAGTCGACCATAGCGACTACAATGCAGTTATTGAAGCATACGGAATTGACGATCAGAATGTGAAAATCTTAAATTGATAGCCTTTAAATAAAAAGAGACCAGTTGGTCTCTTTTTTAGTTTATTGCCTGCCTGAATACCCTGGACTTCCGTCGGTTATAAAGCAGGTTCTCTGTTCCGAAATATTTATAGATGGTCATTCTTGCCATCAAGTAACTCACTGCTGCTTCGGAACCTTGATTTAAGTTGATGTTTTTTTCCTCAAGTCCGTCGAAGCATCCTCCCGTACAAGGATTGTATACTATTTGCTGCAGGTGATTGTTTCCGAGGAACCAATTGAATGCGATTTCCATTTTTTCAAGATACCTCCGCTCTTTAAAAATATCATGGAATTTCCGAAGTGCGATTATCGTGTACGCGACGTCTATTGGCTGCTCACCAAACTGGTCGCATTCGGAATTTTTATGATGCCACGATTTATTGGAAACCACTTTTATGCAATCATCTGTAAATGTTTTTGACAGCAGAAAATCAAACGATTTTCTTGCGATGTCTTTGTATACTTCGTTTCCTGTCATCGCATATGCACAGAGTAATGCTTCTGGCAAAACGCTGTTGGCATAGGTAAGGTAGCTTTCAAACCAAATCCAATCGGCGGTTGCTTCGTGCCGATACATTTGAACCAAACGGCTCGCAAGCAAATCGACTGTCGAAGTTGTGTTTGACGAATCCTCGTTTCTACTGTAGTAGTATGCCCCTTTTATAATAAAGGCCATTGCGCGGGGTGAATGTACAGTTGAAAGCCATGATTGGTTTCTTTCATAAATTGCCTTGGCCTTTTGCCCAAGAGGTGCGGGAAGAATTGATGCCAATGATACGACATAACCCAAGGCCCACATTGCACGGCCTGACGCATCCTCGAGGTTCACTTCGGCATTTTGTCTTGTAAACTTCTGATTGATGTCGACGTAATTCATGAAGAGTCCTCCGCGGCGTTCGCAATAATCGATAAAATTAAGATAGATCGCAATGTACTTCAGTACCGATGGATCCAATTTCGCTTTATAATATTGACAGACTGCAATCAGCGCGCGCGAATTGTCGTCGATTGTGTATCCTGAACTTAAATCGGGTTGATTCAGTTTTGAGAATTGCAGTATACCAAAATCGGTTGTCATTCTTTTAATATGGTCAAGATTGATTTCCGGATTGCGATAGTGCAGTTGTAGGTCGGGCGATAGTTTCTGCAGGAATTTTCCATGCGTTACAGCGGCATTCTGCCAGCACGTTCCCGTAATTTTATGAAGGCCTCTCAGAACAGTTTCGTGACGCAGCTTGATGTCGAAAAGCAACGTATTGACAGCATTCGCCAATTGCTCGGAATTTCCAAAATCAAAAAGCATTCCCGCACCATCGGCCAAAACCTCTTTTGCGTGCGGTATCGGAGTAGAAACTACGGGACAGCCGCAGCTTAATGCGTAGGAAAAGGTTCCGCTCACGGCCTGATTCGGATCTTTTGACGTAAACAGATAAATATCGGTCATCTGCAAATATTCAAGCAGTTCGCTCAGCTCAAGGTACTTGTTTACAAATTTTACATGTTTATTTAAATTCAGCGCATCGATTTTATCCTGCAAAAATTCGCGGTATTTTTCGCCCTCATGCAATACAACGTTTGGGTGCGTTTTTCCGAGTATAAGAAACAGCACGTCGGGACTGGTTTTTATGATATTGGGCAATGCATCAAGTGTTGTTTCAATGCTTTTGCCTGAACTCAACAAACCGAATGTTGAAAGGACTTTTCTGTTACTGATTCCGTACTTTTCCTTGAGCGCTTTTTTATCGAGATGAGGAACAAGATGAGTGCCATGCGGAATAACGGCAATTTTTGAGCTGTCGATGATGTAATCCCTTTGGAGGATTTCGGATGCTACGTTCGTCATTACGATAATGCCTGCCGAGTGATCGATTATGTGTTGCACATTCTTCCTGAAAGCATCATCCGGATGGGGAAGGACCGTATGAAAAACCACTACAACAGGTTTTTTGACAGCAGTCAGAAAATTATTGAAGTCGGCGAGATTGTCTGCAAAAAATCCAAATTCATGCTGAATCACAACACTTTGGAGCGAATCGTCAGAATTAATCTGCTCAGCCATCGCTACATACGATTCCGGATTTGATGTGTTTAAAGTGTATTTGACTTCATTCCCTTCATATTTGTGCTTTTCATTGTTATTTTCCAATGCGCACACTTTTAGCGAAAACGAATCAACGAACTGACGGTTCATCGCCAAAATCAAGTCCTGCGAATATGTCGCAATCCCACATTGTCGTGGAGGAAAAGATGTAATGAATAAAATCTCCGGCAGAACTTTGTTGCCGGAAACTTTGTTTTCCAGAAAGAAGTCGTTGGGCATGAAGAATGGAAATGCAGGATTTCCGGGCTTGTTCAACATGTGCGGTTCCATGGTTTGTATTTGTTAGTTTTAAACTTTATATTTTAGAAGTTCTTCGAGTAAGCACGATTTTGACAACGAGGCGACGCCAATCCTTTCATCGGCAGCGCCATAATAAATATATAGGACATCATTTACTTCTACAGAACCCGTAGGAAAGCAGACATAATCCACATAACCTTCAGTTTCCCATTTTTCTTCGGGCTTGAACAAAGGATACGGAAGCCGGGCTATTTCCTTAGTTGGATCATCCAAATCCAATAATGCAGCGCAGGCAACATATTCATATCCGTTAATTGTGTCATGAACGCCATGATAAATCAGTAGCCAACCATAGTCGGTTTCGATGGGCGGACATCCGCCTCCAATATAACTCAGTTCATGAGTGAATTTTGGGTCCAATACAATATGATTTTCGAATTCCGAGAAATACTTATGCCAATACTCTGTCGTCAAATCGCGCAGGTCTTTTGCAAACGCTATTTGAATACCGGGCCGGATTCGGTGAAGAAAAGCCAACTTGCCATTGATTTTTCTCGGAAAGAATACCAGATTTTTGTCCCAAACATATTGATTACCCGTGCTGGGCTGGAAATATTTTAAATTGAGGCTTTTTTCTTTTAGCAAAGACCGAAGTTCATCACCTGTGACCTTAGGGACTATGACTCCAAGCTTTTGAAACGTTTTCAGATCATCTGATAGCGCTACGCATCCAAATGCATTCTGACCGTCGTAACCGCTGTACGATAAATAAAAAGTATCTTCTATTTTAACGATTCGCGGATCTTCGACGCCTTGTGCTTCATAGTCATTTTCTGCCACCACAATTGGGTAATCATATTGTTCAATGACAGTCAGTGGATCTTCGAGCCTGCAATAACCGATGGATGAGCGATTTCCTTTTGCAACTGCCCGGTAAAACATATGAATGCTGCCCTCAAATTGAATGACTGCAGGATTAAGGACTCCTTCCGCCTCAAACGCAAAATTTCTCTTCGATAAAATTATTCCGTGTTTGGTAACATTAATCATTAGAACGTAAAATGTAAAGATTGAAAATTGATGAAAATTTTTCTTATATAATTCTTCTGTAATCTTGCATAATTATAGCGCGGAGTTGCGGCATAAAAAAAAGCCTTAAATAAGGCTTTTAGTTTTACAGGTTGGCTCCGGCTTTCGTGACCCATTGATTTGCACGTTCCTTGGCTACATTCGAAACATCACCGCCATCTGCGGAAGCGACTTTCAACTCTTTTTTGGCTTTTCGCTGCAAGCTGTTCAGCTTGTGTTTAAAGGTATCGGCCAATTGCTGTTCGCCGTTCTCCATTTCACCGTTTGAACGGTTGCGTTTAGACATCAAAATTCCTGCTGCTGTCAGGGCTGCCACACCGACAGCGACTCCAATAATAAGGCTTCTATTTCTCATCATTTGCGATTTAAAGTTATTATACTAAAGTTATCCAATGCATTTCATAAAGCCTATGCCATTATTAAAAAATTAACGAGTGTTAAAGACTGAAATCCAAGTCGAATTCGGAACAATCGGGAAAGCGGTCGCTTGGGTTTAATGTTGTCATGAGGGATTAGGGATTAGGGAATAGGGAATAGGGAAAAGGGAAAAGGGAAGAGGGAAAAGGGATTAGGGAATAGGGGTAACGCCGTGACGATTATCAATTCATATGCTGCATTGGAATCAATTCAAAATAAAATATTTCAACAACACCCCAAAAAAAATAGGGTACATAATCTTGGCGGATGAGAAAATTATATATTTGCATAGATTTTTACGGGGTACAAACAC
>JAEYZX010000074.1 GCA_023427845.1 Bacteroidota bacterium | reverse complement strand
TTTCATTCCACAATCTGCCGGTTACATCAATTCGTTTTCATCGGGAATGACCAATATCCCGCTTGCCATCGGACTCATACTGATGATGTATCCGCCATTGGCAAAAGTCAGGTACGAGAAAATGCGTGATGTTTTCAGGAATACAAAAATCCTCGGAGCATCGCTGTTTCTGAACTGGATCATCGGACCGATACTGATGTTTGCACTTGCATTGCTGTTCCTTAGCGGATATCCCGAATATATGGTGGGCGTGATCCTGATTGGCCTCGCACGATGCATAGCCATGGTTGTCGTCTGGAACGACCTCGCAGATGGAAACCGCGAATATGCCGCCGGATTGATTGCACTCAACAGCATTTTTCAAGTATTGCTTTACAGTGTGTATGCATATGTTTTCATCACCGTACTTCCATCCTATTTTGGTCATGGCGGAATGGACATCAGCATCGGCATATCTCAAATCGCCGAAAGCGTTGCGATCTATTTGGGAATTCCATTTACACTCGGAATAATCAGCCGGTACGGTCTCATTTCCCTGAAGGGCGAAGACTGGTTTCGGAACAAATTCATCCCTTTCATATCGCCAATAACATTGATCGCGTTGCTGTTTACGATTCTGATCATGTTTAGCCTTAAAGGTGAAATGATTGTGCAGATTCCAATGGATGTTGTCCGAATAGCAATCCCGCTCGTGCTTTATTTTACGGCAATGTTTGTGATCAGCTTTTTTGTCGGTAAATATTTTGGCGCCGACTATTCAAAAAGCACTTCTATAGCATTTACGGCAACAGGAAACAATTTTGAACTCGCGATAGCTGTTGCGATTGGCGTATTCGGCATCAACAGTGGCCAGGCTTTCGCGGGTGTTATTGGCCCGCTTGTCGAAGTTCCTGCGCTGATTGCACTGGTAAACCTTGCATTTTACTTCAGAAAAAAATATTTCAAAACCGAAACACTATGAAAAAAGTATTGGTGCTTTGCACGGGAAACAGTTGCAGAAGTCAGCTTGCAGAAGGGTATTTACGGTATTTTGCCGGTGACAAAGCTCAAATCTACAGCGCGGGAATTGAAACCCATGGCGTAAATCCCAAAGCGATCGCTGTTATGGCAGAAGACGGAATTGATATTTCAGGTCATACATCCAACAATATTGACGAATATTCGAAAGTCGATTTTGACTACGTGATTACAGTCTGTGACAATGCGAACGAGAATTGCCCATTTTTTCCGTCAACCGCAAAAAAATTCCACCAATACTTTTTCGATCCTGCCAAAACTGTTGGAACTGACGAAGAAATGATCGCAGCGTTCAGGCGTGTGCGTGACAGCATTAAGGAATTCTGCAAAGATTTTGTCAATACACAACTCTGATTTGCAGTAAAACCACCTCATAATTGTAAAATTTACAGGTTAAACCCCTTTCTAGCAATTTTTTGGCGCAATGTTTGAAATTAATTTTTTAGTTTTACCAGACCAAATCAGAGCCATGATAAAAAAATACTTTTATACACTTTTGATTGTCTTCGCATTTTCCTCGGCAATGTCGGCCCAGGAAGGCTTGGGATTCTATCCAAATCCGGTGAGCAATGGCAAGATTTTTATCACCTCAAAATCGAATATCGACAAGGATGTGATGATTTTTGACGTACTTGGAAAAAAAGTGCTGCAGACCGTAACAAGTTCTAAAGAAGTCAATATTTCGGCACTTTCGCCGGGAGTTTACATCATCCGAATCACTGAAGGCGAGACTACTACTACAAGAAAGCTCATTGTCAGGTAATTGGGATTAAAAACCCTTTTAAAATTAACGTAAAATTTACGCAGCAGTTTTATATGCCAAAAAATAGTTGCTATCTTTGTGGCACTAATTCATCTTAAATAAAAGAAAATGAAAAAACTTTACACTTTATCCTTTTTACTGGTTTTCTTTTTGTCTATTGGACAAACGCAAGAAACTTTTAACTTTTCGGGCGCACTGAATGCAAATGGATGGGAAACACACAGTGGCGCAACGCCAGGACAATTGGTAACTTCTGCGGGTTCTTTAAGTTATACCGGATTAACTTCAACCGGAAATAAAGCGACTTTAGTTGCAGGTAATTCTGAAGATGTAAATAAAGCTTCTGCTGCTGCATTGACCGGAACTGTCTATTATAGTGGAATCATCAATGTACTTAATACCGATGGCTTACACCCTAATTCAGCTGCGGGCGATTACTTTCTTGGTATGGCAGCCACAAGCGGATCAACTGGCGTAACTGCTTTCTCAGCGAGAATATATGTTCGTACAGGTAGTTCTGCAGATACATTTAATATTGGAATCCTCAACAATAGCGGAGGAACTGCAACTCCCTCTTATGTAGCAACTGATTTTGCGGTAGGAGCACCGATTTTCGTTGTAGCAAAATATGATTTGGCCAGCAATACTGCAAGTCTATTTGTAAATCCTTCTATCGGTGGCGCTGAAGGAACTGCGACAGCTACCAATGCTACCGGAACAACTGCTGCACCTGCACAGATTGCATCCTTAATGATACGTCAGGGTGGAAATGCGACGACAGGTACCGGTAATGTGGAATTAGACGAACTTCGCATGGCATCAACATATGAAGCTGTAACTTCTGGAAACCTTAGAGTTGCACAAAATGCTATCGCCGGACTTTCAGTTTATCCAAACCCTGTAACCAACGGAAACTTGTTCATCACTTCTGACAGCGGTGCTACGAAAGCGGTTGCGATTTTTGACGTTCTTGGGAAACAAGTTGTAAAAGCAAACGTTACAAACGGGCCGGTAAATGTTTCAAACCTTAATGGCGGAGTTTACATCGTAAAAATCACCGAAGAAGGTAAAACAGCTACAAGGAAATTGGTTATCCGATAATCATTTCAAATATTTTAAAAACCCCGATTCGTCGGGGTTTTTTTATTTTATACTTTCGCAGAATGATTACGGAAACCGACATTTTCACGATTTCGTCGCAAAAGCAATTTGAAAAGATTGCCCTTAAAACGTTTCGGCATCAGTACGACAACAACATCGTGTACCGCGAATTTTGCGAATTTCTGAACGTTGAGAAAGGCGGTGTGAAGTTGGTGACACAAATTCCGTTTTTGCCGATTCAGTTTTTTAAAACACATAACATCGTTTCAACAGATGCTCCGGTACAAACCACCTTCACTTCTTCGGGAACTACCGGAACCGCAACGAGTCGACATTTCGTAACCGACATCAACCTATACGAACAAAGCTATCGAAAAGCATTTTCGCACTTTTATGGAAATATCGAAGATTATGTAGTGCTGGCATTGCTTCCGTCGTATCTCGAGCGCGAAGGTTCGTCGTTGATTTACATGGTTGACGACCTGATCAAATTATCGAATAATGAGCAAAGCGGATTTTATCTTCACAATCACGATGAGCTGATCGAAAAACTTATCACACTGGACAATGCAGGTCAGAATGTGCTGCTGATTGGCGTGACTTATGCGCTGCTTGACTTGATTGAGAAACAACGATTCAACCTTCACAACACCATCATTATGGAAACAGGCGGAATGAAAGGCCGTCGCCGCGAGATGATTCGCGAGGAACTGCATCAGATATTAATCGACGGATTTGGGGTTGCGTCAATCCATTCCGAATACGGGATGACCGAACTATTATCTCAGGCCTATTCGCTTGGCAACGGCATTTTTGAGTGCCCGCCCTGGATGCAGGTGCTCACCCGCGATACCGAAGATGCGCTGACCTACATCCCCGATGGAAAATCAGGCGGGATTAACGTCATCGATCTTGCTAATATCAATTCATGTTCGTTTATCGCAACACAGGATCTCGGAAAGAAATATGCAAACAACACATTTGAAGTTCTGGGCAGGTTTGACAATAGTGATATAAGAGGTTGTAATTTAATGGTCTTGTGACCCCTACGCCTACAAGCTGTCGGCATACTCAATTCCCAAAAGCCACCTCACATCGAAGTTGTCGATAATTTCGATTAGCTTTTGGCGGTCCTTATTCTCTAATACATTATCTGATTTCAGCTGATCAATAAGAATTTTCCGATCATACCAATCTTCACATTGCAGATAAATGGCCATATGATTCCCTGGCTTTCTTCCTTCGTCATGTACCAAATCAGAACCGTATATTATTATACTTTCAGACACAAGCGATCCGCTAACTACAGGAATTTCAGTAAATCCCGGCACTTGGTTTTCAAAAGTGTCAAATTGCAGGATGCCTCCAAAACAACTTTGGTAAAATGTAAGCGCCTCTTTACAATTACCCGCGAAGGTTATGAAAACGGCGCTTATCGGCATGCAATTGTTTTGCCTAACCATCATTCACAAATTATGCGTCAGGAATTTCAGGTTCTACGAGCTTTATGAGTTTTTCGAGCGATTCCTGCCAGCCCAGATAGCACATTTCGGCTGGGATGGCTTCGGGAATTCCTTCCTGCAGCACTTTTAGATCCGTTCCCACCAAAACCTTCCTCAATGTAATGGTCGTTGTAATTTCGCCCGGGAGATTCGGATGGTCAAACCTGTCGGTGTAGATAATTGATTCGTATGTTTTAATTTCAACATATTCCCCGCTAAACGATTGTTTGGAACCGGTACTGAAATTGATAAATGTCATCCTGAATTTCCCGCCGACTTTAAAATCCATTTGCTGGACAGTGCAAAGAAACCCATGCGGTGGATACCACATAGCACTTGCAACAGGATCTGCAAACGCCTTGAAAACTTTTTCGGGACCTGCTTTAATTACTCTGTGTAAAGAAACTGCGTTTTCCATTTTATGCTATTTAATTCGTTGTTTTACTTTTCTGAATTTTGTTATTGTACACATAAGAGACCGCGAGAATACCCAAAAAAACAAGTGGCATCAGCATGAATCCAATGTTTTTGTCGACGAATGCATGGCTGATGAATGCAAAAATTAAATTATACGCCAGCCCTGCATAAGCCCATTCCTTTACCTTTGCCGGAACACTCGGGATAGAAATAGCCACCACGCCAAGCACTTTGCAGAAAATCAGTGAATACGCAAAGTAATCAGGATAACCCAAAGGCCTTGTACCAACCGTTGCATACTCGGGCGCGAATAAGACGGTCCCAAGCGGCATCAGTCCTTCCCAAAAAATCAGGATGGAAGTCGCCACCCAAAAAATTATTTTATTTCGTTTCATGGTTAGGTTTAATTTGATTCAACGTATTTTACAAAATTGTCAAGGATAGCCTGCCAGCCCTGTTTTTGAAACTCGGGATCGTTTTGAGTTTCGGCATCAAATGTTGTTTTGATATGTGTTTTACCATTCTCTTCCGCAAACAGTGTTGTGGCTTTTCTGCCATCGCCCAGTGTATAGGTAATCTCTTTATTTGGTTCCACAATATCATAGACGCCTTCAAAGTCGAATCCGAAGCTGCCGTCTTTAGCTTCCATCCTGGTCTTGAATTTACCACCTGCCCTTAGATCGATCTCGCTGCTGGGACTATGCCAACTTGGATCAGCAGTGTTCCATTGCATAATGTCGCTTGGAGTATTCCAAACTTTCCAAACTTTTGCTACGGGAGCATTTGCGATAGCCTCAACCGTAATTTTAGTTGCATTTGTCATCTTTCCTTTATTTGATTAATTGTACAATCCAAAATTACGAGGGTATTTAAAATCAAACCTATTGTGAAAATGACAACCTGAAGGGGAAATTATGACAAATCTTTTTACCTTTATCGCTTATAATCAATACTATGCGAATTTCTGTATTTGTTCCCGAGCATGGCGTAATTGAAGCAGTTACCCCGGCATTCCGGACTTTTCACACCGCCAACGAGTTTCTGACAGCATTCGGGAAAAGGCCCATTTTTGATGTGGAATACGTGGGATTAAACGAATATGTTCCGGCAAACAATGGTGAATATACCATTCGCACAAACAGGCTGTTGAAAGATGTTGACAGCACCGACCTGCTAGTTATTCCGCCCACATTTGGCGATACGGCAAAAGGTCTCGAAGCCAATTCGGATGCCGTTCCGTATTTTAAAAAGTTACATGAAAAAGGCTCAAGCCTTGCCAGTTTGTGCATCGGTGCTTTTCTTTTGGCAGAAACCGGACTGCTTAACGGTAAGAAATGCTCGACACACTGGGCGTATATCAACGAGTTCAGGGCGCGCTATCCTGAGGTTGAAGTTGAGGACGGCGCCGTAATTACCGAGCACGACAACATTTACAGCAGCGGTGGCGCAAGCAGTCTGTGGAATTTGATTTTATATTTGGTCGAAAAATTTTCCGACAGGGAAACCGCCGTGCTCGTTTCAAAATATTTTGCACTCGACATCAGTCGCGATAGCCAATCCCAGTTTGCGATATTCAGAGGCCAGCGTAATCATGGCGATGCCGATATCGAGAAAGTGCAGGATTATATAGAAAAGCATTACTTCGATAAAATTACAATCGATACATTGGCAAACCTGATCAATACAGGCCGGCGGACATTCGAAAGAAAATTTAAGGAAGCCACCAATAATACACCAATAGAATATATACAGCGCGTTCGGATCGAAGCTGCCAAAAAATCGTTCGAAGCATCGCGTAAGAATGTGACCGAAATAATGTTCGATGTAGGTTATACCGATACGAAAACCTTTAGGGATACGTTTAAAAAGATAACCGGACTCACGCCAATTGAATACCGGAATAAATTTGCACGCGTCGCAACGGAAGTTTGATGCATCGAATAAAATGGAAATCGATTTCTCGGAAAAGAAATAGCCACGGCCCGCGCGGAAACGATTAAAAAAGCTTCGTGGCAAATTAAACCACGCGAACCACAAAGTAATTTTTCTTTCCTCGCTGCAACAGTACAAACTGATTGTTGATCAAGTTGCCAGTTGTCAATTTAAACTCTTCGGTGACTTTTTCTTTATTGACCGAAATCGAATTCTCGGCCAAAGCTCTTCTTGCCTCGCCATTTGATTTCAAAAACCCGGTTTTTTCATTTAACGCCGAAACGATGTCGATTCCCGCTTCAATGTCGGTGCGCGAAATTTCGGCCTGTGGAACCCCGTCGAAAATATCGAGGAACGTTGCCTCATCAAGTTGTTTCAAATCGTCGGTAGATGAATTCCCGAATAAGATGTTCGATGCCTTAACCGCATTTTCATATTCGGCGCGGCCGTGCACAAACACCGTTATTTCCTCGGCCAGTTTGCGTTGAAGCACACGCAGGTGTGGCGCTTCATGATGCTCGGCTATGAGTTTGTCGATTGTTTCACGATCCAGGAATGTAAATATTTTAATGTACTTTTCGGCATCGGCATCGGTCGAATTGAGCCAGAACTGGTAAAATTTATAAACCGAAGTCTTATCGGCATCAAGCCAGATATTCCCGCCTTCCGATTTCCCGAATTTGCTTCCGTCGGCTTTTGTGATCAGCGGCGTAGTGAGTGCGTATGCCTTAGCCTGTTCCGATCCGTCGGCATTCATCCTGCGCACAAGCTCTGTTCCTGTCGTTATATTTCCCCATTGATCCGATCCGCCCATCTGCAGCTTGCAGTTGTAATGTTTGTGCAGATGATAAAAATCGTACCCCTGAATCAGTTGGTACGTGAACTCGGTAAACGACATTCCCTCGCCAATTTCGCCGTTGAGCCGTTTTTTGACCGAATCTTTTGCCATCATGTAATTCACCGTGATGCGTTTGCCCACATCGCGCGCAAACCCGATAAACGAAAATTCCTTCATCCAGTCGTAGTTGTTCACCATGAGCGGCGCATTTGCATCGCCCGAATTAAAATCGAGAAACCGCGATAAAACGCTTTTGATCCCGGCAACGTTCTTCTCGAGCGCCACTTCGTCAAGCAAATTCCGTTCATCCGATTTTCCCGACGGGTCACCAATCATTCCCGTCGCACCGCCAACCAGCGCCACCGGCCGATGTCCAAATCGTTGCAGGTGCACAAGCAGTATGATCTGCACCATGCTTCCGATATGCAATGAATCGGCTGTGGGATCAAAACCGATATACGCCGTGGTAGGTTCTTTCAACAATTGCTCTTCGGTTCCCGGCATCGCGTCATGATAGAGTCCGCGCCACTTTAATTCCTCAACTAAATTTTTCATATTCGGTAAATCAGGGTGCAAAGATAGCAATTCAGAGGTATTTGAAGCTATTCCCGCTCTCGGCTCTATCTTTTTATTGCATCGGCCGCATCGCCAGAATGGGCTTCATCGTGCACTAAAAAGGATGCCGCCTCCATCGGGGCTAGGGCATTGTCGCTCTATCGGTAATACTCTTGTGAGGTGCACGCGTGAGGGGTTGCAGCGACATCCTTTTGCGCGAGGCACGAGCGCAAAAGATACAGCGAAAGGCCCGACCCGGCGGCCGCGGAGCAGGGCCGCAGGGGCACGCCCAACTTGAAATCGTGCCATATTGACATTGGATCGCTATATTTGCAACATGGTTCTAATAACAGGAGCAACAGGAATGGTCGGTTCGCATTTGGCGCTTCATCTGCTTGAGCATGGCGAGACCGTTCGTGCCATTTATCGCCATCCGCAAGCAACCGACTATACAAAGGCGCTTTTTAAAATTTACGGTAAGGAGGCGCTTTACGAAAGGATTCATTGGGTCCAGGCC
>JAEYZX010000023.1 GCA_023427845.1 Bacteroidota bacterium | reverse complement strand
TGGGCAAAGGCATGGGCGGCGGAATGCCGGTGGGGGCATTTGTCGCATCATCCAAAATGATGGATTTATTGAGCGATAACCCGAAACTAGGTCATATTACCACTTTTGGCGGACACCCTGTCATTGCGGCAGCATGTTTGGCAACGTTAAAAGAAATTACCGAAACCCGCCTGATCGAACAAACACTTCAGAAGGAAAAACTGTTTCGTTCCCTTTTGGTACATCCTTTGATACAGGAAATACGCGGAAAAGGCTTAATGCTTGCGCCAATGACCGAAAGCGCCGACATCACAAATCAAATAATTTTACGATGCCATGAAAGAGGTTTGATATTGTTCTGGCTGCTTTTTGAAGGCCGTGCGATCCGGATTACCCCACCACTGACAATTTCTGAAGAAGAAATTCGTGAAGGTTGCGGAATCCTTATTGAAGTTATGGATGAAATTTGTGGGAAAAGTATAACAAATAGGTAGTAAATTAGAGAAGGATTTCTTGTTAAAATGCGATTTCAGAGGATGGTTGATTAAAATGAGATTTGTAAGTATCGCAGCCGAATCAGGTAAAATGCTCTGGTTCAAATCAATTGGTGGCGTATTTGTTAATTAAATTGTTTACAACAATTGCAGCGGTCCCGCACACCAACACACACGTTTCCTATTTTTAGATAGGATAATTTAAAGACAAACAGTATGCAGTTAAGCAACGAAGAAGAAGAGTATAATTTATCCCTTTCAAAATTTGAGTCGATGTTGAAAACCAACAAAGTACTCTTTTTTGATTCCGAAGAATTTGAAGATATCATTCTTCACTACCTCGATACGGGTAAAGCCTCACTCGCAAAAAAAGCTTTGAAACTGGCACTTGAACAACATCCAAAATCGACCGGTTTGAAGTTGGTTCAGGTAGAAATGCTCATTTATGACGACAAGCTTGACATGGCCGAAAGGCTGTTGAACGAGCTTTTCGCGATTGAGCCGCATAACGAGGAAATATATATCCAAAAAGCCAATATCTACTCCAAACGCGACAATCACGAAAAAGCGGTAGAGCAATTGAAAATAGCGCTGACGCTGACCGAGGATCACGGAGATGTTTACAACCTTATGGGAATGGAATATCTTTTCATGGACAACCTTGAGCTTGCCAAAGAGAATTTCATTAAATGTCTTGAGGAAGATACCGAAGACCAGGCCGCGCTCTACAATGTGGTATATTGTTTTGAGTTCCTCGACCAGAACGAAGAAGCGATCACGTATCTTGAAAATTATATCGAGCGCAATCCGTATAGCGAAATTGCGTGGCATCAAATGGGCCGGCTCAACTATGGGCTCAAAAAGTACGAAGCGGCTTTACGCGCGTTCGATTACGCGACATTGATCGATGACGAATTCCTCGGAGCTTTCATGGAAAAAGCAAAATCGCTCGAACGGTTGAAAAAATACGAAGAAGCGATCGAGGCCTACAATCGTACTATCGAACTCGACGACCCAACGTCGTATGCACTGTTGCGGATTGGAAAGTGTTATGAGAAAATGGGCAAGAAAGTGCTTGCACTGAAATACTTCCATAAAACCGTACATGAAGATCCCTTGCTCGATAAAGGCTGGATTGCGATAACCGATTTTTACGTACGGCAGAAAAATTACCAGAAAGCCTTATTCTTTGTAAATAAAGCACTTGCGATTGACGATCAGAACAGGTTGTACTGGAAGCGGTATGGCGCAATCAACCGTCAGATGAATTTCTTTGAGGAAGCTGAATTGGGATATCGCCGCGCGGTAGAATTGGGCGATTACCAACTCGACACGTGGTTATTCTGGGTCGACATCCTGCAATTCCTTGGCGAATTTGAAACCGCAAACCAGACCTTGCTGCAGGCATCGGAATATTTCCCGGAAGAATATGAAGTAGAATATCGATTGGCCGGACTCGAATTCATGGTCGGCGACGATAAAAAAGGGAAGTTTCACTTAAGCAATGCGCTTCGTCTGAACTTCAAAAACCATACGATCCTTGAGGAATTATTTCCGGTTGTTTGGGCGCGCAAAGTAGTACAAAACATGATTCATAAATATAAAAAAGAGTAACCTATCCAATTACTTGCCTATTATCGGCCGGCTTTTGCCGGCCGATTTTGGTTTAATTCGCCTATGGAAAATCCAAAAAAAATCTTTGGCCTCGTTGGCAGGAATATCGGATACTCTTTTTCAAAAGATTATTTTACCAAGAAATTCGCCCACCTTAAACTTGATTCGCATTCTTACGAAAACTTTGACATTGATGCCATATCCGACTTTTCCACAATAAAAAACCGGAAAGACATCTTGGGTCTGAATGTCACGATTCCGTATAAAGAAGCGATCATTCCATATCTGGACGGACTCTCCGACAATGCCGCAAAAATCGGCGCCGTCAATACGATTAAATTCATGGCCGACGGTAAAGCGATCGGTTACAATACCGATTGGCACGGATTCAAAAAATCACTTGAGCCCATGCTGAAACCTCATCATCAACGCGCATTAATTCTCGGCACTGGCGGCTCATCGAAAGCGGTCGCGTATGCACTTGAAGAACTCGGAATACAGTATACCCGTGTTTCCCGTACGATTTTCGAAAATTCAATTAGTTATGATAGGCTGAATACGGCAACTTTTGAAACGCATCAAATTGTAATCAACTGTACGCCATTAGGAACCTATCCGAACATTGACGACCGCCCTGATATTCCGTACGGATATTTCACATCCGGTCATATTGCATTTGATTTGATATACAATCCGGCTGAAACCGAATTCCTGAAACGCGCTTCACTAAATGGCGCAGTAAGCAAAAACGGTTATGAAATGCTGGTGTTTCAGGCTGAAAAAGCGTGGGAAATCTGGAATAGGGTTTAGCCACGGCCATCAGGAAAAGTTACCCGTGAATTACACGGATTACACACGTGCGGCAGTTAAAACAGGCCTCCGACACTCGTTGATCCTCTCACCACGACGCCTAAATATCATTTCTTCCCTTTTAATAAATCCGCATAATTCGTGGTATTTTCGAATGTTTCTAATGAAATCACTGCAGTCCTGATAGCACGACTCGAGCCCATGGGGCCAACAGGCAATAGCACATGTTTTTCACGCAGATTTAGCGGATGGCCGAAAATGCCGCTCAAAAACAAATCAAACCGCTTTAAATAAGGCATTTGTTTTGAATTTAGGCGTCCCTTTAGTATCTTACGCCCTCTAAAATATGAACCTTACACATTTTACAATGTCAGAAGAAAAGAAAGATAACCTGCACCAAGTAGATGGAAGCGCGGAAAACCAAAATCAAAATACCGAAGTGGCTGCTAACGGTGATGGTCACCAAATTGCTGAATCAATTGATCAAAGCCCTGAAACACTAACCGGTACGATTGAAAATTCATCGGCGGATTCAAACATGCAAACAGATGCCCCAACCGGGACCGAAGAGGCGATTGTAGCTGAATCGGCCGTTGCCGAAGATACCGCAACTGATGAAAGTGCTGCAAAGTTAACCGATGCCAATATCATTTCACTTACTGACGAAGAGGTTGCCGACGATACATTGGTTATCGAAAATAATAGTTCCGATGACGCTATTACTTCCAATTCAGAGGAAGCCAGTGTAGCCGAACAGGTCAATGCAGAAGAAACTGCTACCGAAGAAATCGACCCCGAACCTGCCAATGATGCCACGGCCGATATAAATCCGTCTGCTGAAAAAGCGGTTTCTGATGCGGATGCAAAAAACAAAAACAATAGTGCAGTCGATTCCATTTCAGATTCGAATGCCGAGGAAGGCGAAGACGCAACGCTTTCAGGGCGACATGAAATCCCTCTTGAAGATTACGACGCCATGTCGATGGAACAATTGGTTTCCGCACTCGAAAACCTTGTTTCAAACGATAAGGTCATGGCTGTAAAAGAGCATGTTGAACATATCAAAACAGCATTTCTATCAAAATACCATCATTTCATTGAAGAGAAAAAGGAGGAATATCAGGCAGAAAATCCTGACTCGGCCGATGATTTCCATTACAACTTCCCGCTAAAATCAAGATTTGACCATTTATACCATCAGTATCGCGACAAGAAAAATTCGCATTTCAAAAGCCTGCAAAACGATTTAAAGGCAAACCTTGAAAACCGGCTGGCGATTGTCGAGGAGCTTAAAAACCTGATCAATCCGCAGGAAAACATAAAAGATACGCTTAAGCATTTCAACGAACTCCGCGACCGATGGAAGCATGCAGGGCCAATACCGAAAGACAAATACAACCACGTCTGGAACAATTATCATTTCTACGTCGAGAATTTCTACGATTACCTGCACCTTGACCGTGAAGCGCGAGATATTGATTTCAAACACAACCTTGAGCTAAAACAAAAAATAATCGCACGCACCGAGGAGCTCCTAAACGAAGAAGATGTTGCGAAAGCCTTCCGTGAACTACAGGACCTACACCGAATCTGGAAAGAAGACATAGGACCGGTTTCACGTGAGCACCGTGAGGAAATCTGGAACCGTTTCAGCGAACTCACGCGCCAGATGCACGATAAGCGCGAACAGCTTTTTGAAAGCCAGCGTCAGGCTGAACTCGAAAATCTCGAAAAGAAAAAAGCGATCATCGCAAAAATAGAAGAACTTGCTCAGGAAAAAGTTACTGCACATTCACAATGGCAGGGACAAATCGAAAAGGTCGAAGCGCTTCGCAATGCGTTTTTCGCTGCCGGAAAAGTTCCGAACGACGTTAACGAAGAAACATGGGCGGCGTTCAAGACCGCAGTTCGCAACTTCAATTCGTTCAAGAATTCATTCTACAAAGACATCAAAAAAGACCAGCAGGAAAACCTGAACCGTAAACTTGCGTTGGTCGAGAAAGCGAAACAACTTCAGGAAAGTGAAGATTTTGCGGCGACTACGCCAATAATGAAACAAATCCAGGAAGAATGGAAACAGATCGGACATGTTCCAAGAAAGTTCTCCGACAAAATCTGGAAAGAGTTTAAGGACGCATGCAATCACTATTTCGAAAAACTCAAAGCACAGAAGAACGAAGCCAATAGCGAAGAAACTGAAGCGTTCGAAAAAAAGAAAGCCTATCTCGATACTCTGCGCGCTTTTGAAATGACGGGCGACCATAAAACCGATCTCGATGCGATAAAAGCGCACATCGAGACATGGAAAAGCTACGGACGTGTCCCGTTTGCGAAAAGGCATATCGAAGGCAAATTCAATAAAATCCTCGACGCTTTGTTCGAGAAGTTAAGCCTCAGCAAAAAAGAAACTGAAATGGTGCGTTTTGCAAACCGGATCGACAGCCTTGCCGAAAACGACGATACGCGAAAACTCGATAATGAAAAGATTTTCCTGATGCGTAAAATCGATGAAGTTCAGAATGAAATTTTCCAATTGGAAAACAACATCCAGTTCTTCGCCAACACAAAAAATGCAAAAAAGGAAAATTCGATCGTGCTTGAAGTCCGCAAAAACATTGAAAAGCACAAAGAAGAACTTTCGATGCTAAAACAAAAGCTCAAACAGCTTCGAGACCTTAAAACGGAATAATTAATCAAGCGGCTTTTGCCGCTTTTTTTTTACCATGAAAGCACTCCTGGATAAAATCGCCGCCTGTGCCGTTTGCGAACAATCGTTGCCAAACGCGCCAAAACCTATTCTGTCCATCAGTCCCGAAAGCAAAATATTGATCATCGGCCAGGCACCCGGAAGAAAAGCGCATGAAAGCGGATTGCCCTGGGACGATGCCAGCGGTGAAGAACTGCGGCGGTGGCTCGACGTCGATAAAAACCAATTCTACGATACATCGGTTTTTGGGATCATGCCAATGGGTTTCTGTTATCCCGGAAAAGGAAAATCGGGCGATTTGCCGCCTCGACGCGAATGTTCTGCTTTGTGGCACTCACTTGCCCGCGAAAAGATGCCAAACGTAAAGTTGGCGCTGCTGATCGGAAAATATGCGCAGGATTATTATCTGAAAGACAATTCGTATCCCACGCTGACCGAAAACGTGTACCGTTACGCCGAGTTCCTACCCGATTTCATGCCGCTCGTGCATCCGTCGCCAAGAAACGGAATCTGGCAACGGCGGAATCAGTGGTTTCAAGAGGAAGTGATTCCCGATTTGCGTAGAATTGTCCGCGATGCGCTGAGAGGATAATTCAGGCGTGCCCCTGCGGGTCGGGCTGTCCGTTGCAAGTCCGCGCTCGTTGTCTCGCTGTGGGCTTTTCACTGCCATCCCTCACGCAAACCCATGGTAGGATCATAATCCGACATTATCGGAGCTTTTTCGCCTCATTCCAAAAAACATCCATTTCGGCCAGCGTCATCTCCGACAACGGTTTTCCGAGTTCGCCTGCCTTGCTTTCGAGATATTGGAACCGCTTGATGAACTTTTTGTTTGTGCGTTCCAGTGCATCTTCCGGATTTACGTTCAGAAATCGCGCGTAGTTAATCATCGAGAAAAGTACGTCGCCAAATTCCGATTCGATTTTATCCTGGTCGCCGTTTGCAACTTCTTCCTGCAATTCGGAAAGTTCCTCGCGGACTTTTTCCCATACCTGATGCGGCTCTTCCCAATCAAATCCGACACCTTTGACCTTGTCCTGAATACGCGACGCTTTCACCAGTGCGGGAAGTCCTTTCGGAACGCCTTCGAGCACCGATTTTTTACCTTCTTTTAGCTTTAATTTTTCCCAGTTTTGTTTGACTTCTTCCTCATCGGCTACGGTCACATCGCCGTAAATATGCGGATGACGGTGAATCAGTTTGTCGCAGATTTCATTACAGACATCGGCAATATCAAAATCGCCCGTTTCGCTGCCGATTTTTGAATAGAACACTATATGCAGCAGCACATCGCCAAGTTCCTTTTTGACTTCCTGCAAATCGTTGTTCAGTATCGCATCGCCGAGTTCATAAGTTTCTTCGATTGTCAGGTGGCGGAGTGATTGGATCGTCTGTTTTTTGTCCCACGGACACTTCTCGCGTAATTCATCCATTATTTTCAGCAGCCGCCCAAAAGCCTGCAGTTGTTCTTGCCGTCGTTCCATCAGATTTGTTTTTATAAAAATAAAGATCCTGCTGCCAGGATTCAGGCAACAGGATCGTTATTTATGAAAAGATGTTAACTATTCTTTTTTTGCTTTGGCTTTTGCTTTTGGTGCTTTTGCGGCGGTTTCCTGTGGCGCTTCAACGGCATCGGTCACTTTTTCAGCAGTTTCGGCATCGGCCTTAGTTTCTTTAACAGGAACTTCCTTCGATACCATTCCTTTTGCCTGCAGGATATTGTACCAGTTCAGTACTTTTTTGATATCGGAAGCATACACGCGGTCTTCGTCATAATCGGGAAGGATTTCCTTGAAATAAGCAATCAGTGTATCATTGTCTTCCTTATGTGAAATTGCCGGACCTTCATTTTCCTTGATCGCGATGTTTCGCATCACATCGGCAAGCGGCTTCTCTTCGCTATGCGTATACATAGAGATTTCAGACAACAAGCTCACGTTGCTTCGGAGCCCGACTGTAATTTTCTTTCCGTCCATTAAAGATTCAGCCACAAATCCGGAGCGCGTTTGTACTTTCAATGCATAAAGACCTGGTTTGCCAGATATGGCCAATACTTTTTCTAAATTCATTTTGTCGTTTTTTTAGGGACTAATTTATTTGATTATCTGCCTTTTTTGGCGGCGAATTTCATTTTATAATCGGGCCTGGTTTTGCCCTCCATGATATTCTGAAGTTTCTTCTTGATCAGTGTTTTTTTGAGCGTCGAAATTTTGTCGGTGAACAAAATCCCTTCTATGTGATCGTATTCGTGCTGGATTACACGGGCAATCAATCCGTCGTACGTTTCGGTTTTTTTATTGAAGTCGGCATCAAAATATTCTATCGTGATTTTTTCGTTGCGGTAAACATCTTCACGGACTTCCGGAATGCTAAGGCAACCTTCATTGAATCCCCACTCCTCGCCTTCTTCAGTCAGCATTTTCGCGTTTATGAACGTCTGTTTAAAATTACGGAGCTGTTGCTGCTCATCGGCCGACAAATCTTCGTCTTCGCTGAAAGGTCTTGTATCGATCACAAAAATCCGGATCGGAAGCCCTACCTGCGGAGCCGCAAGCCCAACACCGTACGCATTGTACATAGTGTCATACATATTGGCGATGGTTTCTTTCAGGTTGGGGTAATCTGAAGGAATGTCTTCACACATTTTCCTGAGAACCGGATCGCCGTAACCAATAATCGGTAAAATCATTTTTAAGATATTTTTCGGCTGCCAAGTGGCAGATTTCCGATATACGACGGCAAAAATAGTGAAAAATTACACAATCGTCGGGGTCGGAAAAACATTTGGGAAACATTTATAAAGTTCCCTTAAAAGCGAATTGCCGTTGCCTATTCACTGCCCGAATCAGTACCTTTGCTTACATGTTCGACGAAATCAGGAAATTTACCGACAGCACCAATTTTGCCAATGCCATCAAGGTTACATTGGCATCGTCGATTCCGTTTATCGTTTTTTCATTCCTTGAAATGACCGAAGTTGGCTTTGCCGTTGCAATGGGCGCTTTCCTGACCTATCCGGGAGACATTCCAAGTAATTTAAGCCACAAGATCAAAGGTGTTTTGAGCGCGGCTTTCATCGTTGCTTTTTGCAATTTAACGATCGGCATACTTTTCCCTTATCCGTTTTTGCTGTATCCGATAGCACTCGTGATGCTGTTCTTTCTTTCGATGCTGTCGGTTTACGGTCATCGTGCAAACATGATTTCATTCTCGGGATTATTGTCGGTTTGTTTGTCATTTGGGCAACTTCACGGCGGAATCGGGATTATTGAACATACGGGGCTTCTTCTCGCAGGAGGTGTTTTCTATCTACTGATTTCTTTGTTGTTCCACATACTGCGGCCCAATCGTTATACCGAACTGCAAATAGCAGAATGCATCCGGCTGACATCCAAATATCTAAAACTACGCGGCGATCTATGGAATGCAGATGCAAACCGGCAAAAGATCATCGAAAAGCAACTAAAAGTGCAGGTTGAACTCAACATCATACACGAAAACCTGCGTGAAGTGCTGATTCGGCAAAGGCAATCCGGCAGTTCAGCGCAAAACCGCAAAATGCTGCTTGTCTTCATCTCACTGGTCGAAATCCTTGAACTCGCACTTTCAACCTCTTTTGACCATGATAAGCTGCATCAGAAATTCAGCGGAAATCCAAATGTACTTTCAACCTATCAAAACCTTGCGTACAGCCTGTCGGGCACGTTGAAGCAACTTGCAAAAACGATCACGACCCGCAGCAAATTCGTCGTCAGGTACAGCCTGACCGGGAATCTTGTGAACCTCGAAACCGCAATCCGCGATTATGAAAATTCATTACCGAAAGAATCCGCTGCCGAAGGCGTCTGGATGCTTAAAACAATGATGCGCTATGCCGAAAAACAGATTGAAAAGATCAAGGTGGTTCGCCGTGCTTTCACATCCGGGGTCGATTTGAAAGATCTTAAAGGACGCGACCGTGACCTTGAGAAATTCCTTACCCCGGTTCATTATCCAATTGCAACTTTAATCGACAACCTGAGTTTTTCATCAACAAATTTCAGGCATTCTTTGCGTCTCACGATAACGATTTTGATCAGTATGTTTGTCGGCGCCGTTTTCCAACTCGAGAATGTCTACTGGATTTTGCTGACGATAATTGTGATCATGCGCCCCGGCTACGGCCTCACAAAAGAGCGTTCGTTCCAGAGGATCTGGGGAACGATCCTCGGCGCGGTAATCGCGTTCTGCATTCTCAGCGCGGTTAACGACCACAGGATCATTGGCGCCTTTATCGTAATCTGCATCCTTCTCGGATTTTCTTTCACGACCATAAAATATACGGTCGGTGTGACATTCGTAACCATGTATGTAGTCTTTCTGTACGGAATTCTCGATCCAAATATTAACGAGGTCATAAAATACAGGATTGTTGACACGATCATTGGCGCCGGACTGGCATTTATCGCGAATTATCTGTTCTGGCCTTCATGGGAATTTTTGAATATGCCACTTCATTTGAAAAATTCGATTGCCGCGAATAAGGATTATTTGAGTGAGATTTCGACATTTTACAACAACAAAGGCGACGTCACCACAGCCTATCGCCTCGCGAGAAAAAACGCTTTCATTGAAGTGGGCAATCTGATGGCGTCCTATCAACGTATGGCGCAGGAACCCAAATCCAAGCAAAAACAGGTGCCGCAGCTTTATAAACTGGTGGTGTTGAATCATACGCTCTTATCGGCGGCGGCTTCTTTGGGAACCTATATTCAGTCGAACACTACCAGTAAAGCATCTGACGCTTTCAATGTTGTGGTTGGAGCCGTAATCCGCAACCTCGACTTTGCAATGAAACTGCTTGATGACAAAACTTCCAAGACTTTGGAAAATGAGCACAATCACGAGGAGCTGACG
>JAEYZX010000138.1 GCA_023427845.1 Bacteroidota bacterium | reverse complement strand
TTATTCTTCAATTCTTGTAATAGCTTGTCCATATTGTCGGCTGCAGATTTCTGTTCGCCTGCATATCGCGCCGAATAGACTCCGGGTTCGCCGTTAAGCGCAGTTACTTCAAGTCCGGTATCGTCTGCGAAGCAATTATAACCGTACTTTTCAGCCACGAAGTTTGCTTTTAATATTGCATTTCCTTCAATCGTGTCGGCAGTTTCGGGAATGTCTTCAAAACATCCGATATCTTCGAGGCTGAGTATCTTAATTGAAGGCGGCAGCATCATTTGGACCTCTTTGATTTTATGCTGATTGTTTGAGGCGAAAACAAGTTCCATATTGAATTTTTTACAAAAGTAACCTTTTCCTGATTTTCGGTTAAATAAAGAACAGATTGCGACCAATCATTTGCCGCATTTATACATTTGCGCACAGCCCGTCATTGCAGGTTAAATGGTAAATAGTGTAACTCATCGATATTATCGAAAAATTGTAGTCGGCAAAAAATAATCCTATTATGTTTGCAACATTCTATTGTTTTTGTGACTAATGGAACAGTTTAACCGCCCCAAAATCTAAATGAAATTTACAAACCTATCAGGTACAGATGTGAGCCTGGCACTAAAACAGGCAGAAGAAAAGTTACGCGTAGGAGAAGATAAGTTCCCTGAAGATACCGATAATGTTCGGCACGAGGAATTTATAGATGAGCCTTTATTCACTGCGTTTGAAAAAGCTTTTCCCGACAGCGGATTCCAATTTCGGCAAATTCTTGAGATGTCGGATGACGGTATATGGTTGTTGGATAAAAATCAAAACACCGTCTTTGCAAATAAAAAGTTGTGCGAAATTCTAGGGATTTCATCGTCCGATATCCGAAAGCATAACATTCACGCGTTTCTCAACGACGAGGCAAAATTGCGATTGTGCGACGCCATCAACAATACCTCGCCCAAAGTTCAAAAACTGACCATCCGTCTCTCGACCGGCAACAACAAACTGATATGGGCAGCATTTACTATCAGCGCGATACTTGATCGTGAAAACAATTATCAGGGTTCACTCGTCCTTGTTTCCGATATGACCCAAAAATTTGCGTTGGAAAAACTTCTGGACAATGCAACCAATATGGCGAGGATCGGCGGGTTCGATATCGATTTGGTTGCCGGAAGTACCTATTGGTCACCGATGACAAAGGAAATTCACGAAGTCGCGGAGAACTACCAGCCGGATTACAAAAAAGGGTTCGAATTTTATAAGGAAGCGCACCATCGGAATAAAATTTCGGAAGCGGTTGCACTTGCGATCGAATCTGGTACGCCGTGGGATCTGGAACTGTTGATCGTTACTGCTAAAGGAAATGAATGTTGGATTCGAACCATTGGCGAAGCGGAATTTTCTGAAGGTAAATGTGTGCGGTTGACCGGAAGTTTCCAGGACATAAATTCTACCAAAAAGGCACAGCTCGAAGTGTTGCAGATCGCTACCGAAAAGAACCTGATTCTTGAAAGTATCGGGGATTCTTTTTTTGCTGTCGACAAGAATTGGACCGTTACGTATTGGAATAAGGAGGCCGAACGTTTTCTTGGCATGCCACGTCAGGATGTTGTGGGAAAAATTCTTTGGGACGTATTTCCCGACACCGTGGACAGCACCTTTCATTATCATTACCATAAGGCAATTGAAGAAAACACGGTGCAGCATTTTGAAGCATGTTACGAAAAACTCAATGTTTGGATTGAAGTCAGCGCCTATCCGCTTCCCGACGGTTTGTCGGTATATTTTAAAGACATTTCCGAACGGAAACGTGCCGAGGAAGAACGCGCCGCATTGATGTCGCAGATCATGCGTCGAAATAAGGACCTTGAACAATTTTCGTATATGGTTTCACATAACCTTCGCGCGCCTGTCGCAAATATTATCGGTCTTGCGGAAGAATTGGATTATGAAGGTCATACTACTGAAGTAAAAAAGGTGCTGACAAACGATATGCTTGTATCGGTAAGTCGTCTTGACGAAGTGATTTTCGATCTGAATTCAATACTTCAGCTCAAGAAAGACCAGCCTGACATGCATGAAACGATCGATTTTGCATCGTTGACACAAGGGATTTCGAATGAGATTTCAACATTGATCCAGCAGCAGGACGTAACGATCAAAACCAACTTTGAAGTCGGTTCGATTAATTCCATCAAAAGCTATCTGCACAGTATCTTCTATAATTTGATAGTGAACAGCATAAAGTACCGGCGCGACGATGTAAATCCAATCATTCACATTAGCAGCCAAATTTCTGAAAACGGATTGACCTTGGTTTTCAGCGATAATGGAATTGGAATCGATCTTGAGACGAAGGCTGATCAGGTGTTCGGACTTTACAAACGGTTCCACAATCACGTTGATGGTAAAGGACTTGGACTTTTTATGGTCAAGACGCAGGTAGAAATTCTTGGTGGTACGATCAGTGTACACAGTGAAATCGACAAAGGCACAGAATTCAGAATACAATTTACAAAACTATAAACCCAAAAATGAAAACCCCAAATCGTTTTTTAATCGTTGATGATGACATTATTAATAACAAGCTTTGCGGCTTTGCGATAACCCGCGTGTTCGGTGGCGTCGAAATAATGTCATTTACAGAGCCTGAAGAGGCACTGGTTGCATTAAAAACCTATTACACCAACGACACAGCAAAAGAACCTGTAATTCTGCTGCTCGATATCAACATGCCCTCGATGACCGGTTGGGAATTCCTTGATGAATTTAAAAAGTTGGATCAGTTCGAACACGAAAGTTTTTCGATTTATATCGTGTCTTCGTCGGTAGATTTGCGGGATAAACAAAAAGCAGAAGAAGACCCACTGGTACGCGGATTTATTTCAAAGCCCCTGACTGCCGAAAACATGGCAGGGCTTTTTATCGAAAAGTAAATCGCTGACTTTACGATTTTTTGCCAACCATCGAACCTGTAACAAAGATTGCAAGTACAGCGCCGACCGACAGCAGGTACATGCCGGTTTGGTCTTCGCGCCCGACCGCGTCTGTAAGTTCAGGAGCGGTGGTCATTCGGTAAATGCCATAAACTATTAGCAGAAATCCTACTGCAAGCAATGAGATGCTGATCTTTTTTTGAGTGTCCATCACGCTATATTTTTGTATTGCCTAAATATAACAACAATTCATACGCCACAGGGAACGAGGCGCTTACAATCGATGAAGCGTATAAATATCAGCCGAATGGTAAATTTTAGTAAGATTTTGATTAAGGTCGCTTAATTATCAAAATACTTAGAATGAAAAGTTAAAGCGATCGCAGAAGCCGTTGTTTTTAAATAAATTTATTGTAGGAATCAAATACATAAAGCTATGAGAAAACTTACCGCTCAATTTAAAATAGAAGGCGAATTGCTTACTGCAAACGGCGACCTGTATAGTAATGACGAAATATCTGAGATGGTCGTTCAACGACTGAAGAATCGGTCAGCCGATTTCGACAAACTAATCGAGGATGATGGCGACGATGATGTCGAAACCCAACTGCATGATCAGGATTTATTGGTAGGAGGTGAAGACGGGGCGACTACGATGGTAGCTGTAACGCTTTCAGTCAGTGATGATGCGGTCGCGACCCTTGAAGTAGACCACGACCTGATTTATCTGAAGGCAATTTCCGAAATTGAATCGGGAAAATTAAAGTTGGCTAACGATCAAACCCAGGACAATGTTTCGCATCTCAGTTTCGCATAAAAAATAATCCGCCGTTAAGGCGGATTTTTAATTTATTATTTGCCTAGCCGATAAAGTCCTCCTTCGTCGGTCACCGCATATAGCGCTCCATCTGTCCCCTCCGTAATGTCGCGAAAGCGCTGTCCTTCGTTTTCCAATAAACGTTCTTCTCCCGTTACACGATTATTCTCGATCACTAATCGGATGATGTGCCTGCTGCTTAGTCCGCAAATGAATAGATTGTTTTTCCATTCAGGGATCGCGTCCCCGCTATAAAAAGTCATTCCGCTGCTCGATATTACCGGATCCCAGTAATATACGGGTTGTTCCATTCCGGCTTTTTGGGTAATTCCGTCGCCGACCTTGGCACCGCTGTATTCAATTCCGTATCCGATTATCGGCCAGCCGTAATTTTTTCCCGGTTTTATCAAGTTCAGCTCATCGCCGCCTTTAGGACCCATTTCATTTTCCCACAGGTCGCCTGTTTCAGGATGGAACGCCAAACCCTGCGGATTGCGATGACCGTATGAATAAATTTCGGGCTTTGCGCCGGACTGGTTCGTGAACGGATTTCCGGATGCCGGTTTTCCGTCGGTCGTGATCCTGACGACTTTTCCCAACGCCGAGTTGAGGCTTTGTGCCTGCGGTCGCGTTACAAGGTCGGATCGCTCACCGGTGCTTACGACAAGGTTGCCATCACGATCAAACAAAATCCTCGATCCATAATGCAATGTACCATTGTAGGCCGGCAATGCTTTATAGATCACGGTAGCGTTCTCAATTTTTTTCTCATCATTTGACAATCGGCCTTTTGCGACCGCAGTTTGATTTCCATCGGAAGTTTTTAATGAAAATGTCCAATATACCATCCTGTTTGAATTGAAATTCGGGTCGACGGTTACACCCAGGAGGCCGCCTTGTCCTTGAGGGTTCACGTCAGGGATGCCGGTTATGGGTGTTCCCAATGCGCCTGTCGTAGTCGCAATAACCATGTCACCATCCTTTTGCGTGATCAGCAGGCGGCCGTCCGGTAACGTGGTTATTCCCCACGGGCGCTTCAAATTATCGTTTATGACTTTGCCTTCAAACGGGGTTTTGGTTTTTACGCCCGCGATTCGTGTTTGACCTTCGAATGCAGGTTTGTAATCGGTGTTGGGCGACTGTGATTCGACCGGTGGTAAAGTTCCGTTTTGATCGGTTTCGGCCGTTGTAGTATCGGTTGTTGCTGCATTATCTTCTGTTTTGTTGTTGCAGTTCGACATTAAAACAATCGAAGCGGTCAACATAAGTTTTATAGCGTAATTCATGACTGTGATTTTTAGCACATTAAATTTAAAGAACCGTATTGCACAATCAAAGTGAATGTGCCGAACTTTCACAATGTATTAACGTAGAAAATACTCTCAAAAATGTTTGGGCCGTTCTGGTTTTCAGGATTATTAATAGGCCGATTACAGATTGAAGAAAAATTTTGAGCGATTGCGGCGCGCTACCTGAGAGTTATTTTCGATAACCTGGCTTATGATTTTTTTGAGTTTGTTATATTCCGATGGCTTTTTGATGTAGAGGTTTGCACCGCCATCAAACGATTTTTCAATTTCACCTTCAGAGGATGATGTAGAATAGATTGCAACCAGTAGATCTTTCAATCGTTTATCGCGCCTTATTTCGTGAAGGCATTGTAGTCCACTTTTGCGCGGCATGTTTAGATCGAGGAAAAGCAGTTGCGGAAGGTCGTTGGTGTGCGACTTCAGGTATTCCATCAACTCATCACCATTTGAAAACATAGTAAGGTCGTTCTGGATGTTTAATTCCTGAAATGCGTCCTGAAAAATGATGCGGTCGTCGGCATCGTCATCGGTCAGGATAATCTTAACGGCGGGGTTGTTTCCAATCATGCTTTTTAATTTTGAAATTCGCAATGATTAACCACCTGAATTAGGGAATCAGGCATAATTCCTGAAAAGTCGAACAGTAAAATTAATAAAATTTTTGTTTTATTTAACAAATTCGCAAAAAAAAATCTGTCCGGAAGACAGATTTAACAAATACGGCTTTACGTTTATCGTCCTGTGCCACCGCCAACCGATCCCGAGCCAGTGCCCGAAGTTCCCGCTGCGGTTCCGGTTCCGTTGGTCGAACCTGTACCGTTGTCGCCACGTTGCGTATCATAACCGTGTGTATTGCTCTGGTTCTGCATATTAGCGTCGGTTCCGGTGTTTCCTGCTTTGATATCGCCAGCGTTGCTACCCGGACTCATAATTGAGTCGGTGTTGCCCGATTGTGATGCGTCATTTTGATGTGGCCGCTGATCATAAACTTCTGTACCTTCTGCAGTTGTATTTCCCGAACTGTTTTTATCGTTGCATGAAATTGACGCCGTTGCAATTGCGAGCAGCATGATTTTAAATGTAGTTTTCATAATCGAAATTTTAACGTTTACTACAAAATTGCAACTTCACCCATTGTGTATTGTTACATAATTATCGTGAAATCATATATTTTTTTATCAAGTGTATTTGAGGCGGACAAAGACGTGCTTGATGCCTTTTTTATCCGATTCACGTTCATCGATTTCCAAGATGTCGGTTAAGGATTTCATCATTGGTGTCAGTTTCGGAAAACCGTAATTCCGCGGATCGAATTCAGGGCGCTTTCTAACAATCAGGTTACCGACATCGCCAAGGAATGCCCAGCCGTCGTCATCGGCTATGTCGTCTATGGTCGACTCGATTATTTCAATCGTATCCTCGCCAATTTCGTAAGTTTTTGGTGGCGTCTTTTCGGCTGGTTTGGGCGTTGACCGTCCCGAAATTTTTTCGACAGGTTTCTTGTCGGTTGGCGATTGTCTTTTCTTATGTTTTGGCTTGGTTGCTCCATCAAGGACTTCAAGAAAAATAAAACGGTCGCATGCTGAAATCAACGATACAGGTGTTTTCTTTTCACCGATTCCGATTACGCGCATTCCGGATTCCCGCAGGCGTATTGCAAGCCTTGTAAAATCGCTGTCGCTCGATACGATGCAGAAACCATCGACTTTTCCGGCGTAAAGCAAATCCATGGCATCGATAATCAGCGCAGAATCGGATGAGTTTTTGCCTGTTGTATAGCTGTATTGCTGTACGGGAGTAATCGCATGTTCCAGAAGCACGCCTTTCCAGCCTGTTGCATTCGGTCGCGTCCAGTCGGCATAGATACGCTTGGTAGTTGGCGTGCCGAATTTCGCAATTTCCTCCATCATTCCTTTTACATTGCTGTACGGAACATTGTCGGCATCGATGAGTACCGCTAGTTTTAGTTCTTTTGGATCGGGCATTTTTTATCGGTTTGAGGTTTGTATAGGGAATAGGTTAGGTAAAAGGGATAAGGGATGAGGGATAAGGGATAAGGGATAAGGGATAAGGCAAATGGGATAAGGCATAAGGCATATGATGATAACTTATATAATATATTTTTCGAGATCGATTCTGTTATGAAGGCTGCTTGCTGCCTACTGTTCTCCTCACTGCCCAGTTCATCTGCGACTTCGACTTCGACTTGCAACTCATTGCCTACTGCCACTGCCTACTGCCACTGCCTACTGTCTACTTCATCTGCGACCGCGACTTGCAGCTCATTGCCTACTGCCACTGCCTACTGGCTACTTCATCTGTGACTTCGACTTGCAGTTCATTGCCTACTGGCTACTTCATCTGCGACCGTGCCTGTCGAGGACAAATATACAATAATCTCAATTGCCCTAGCCCTGATCGCAGCGGCATCCTTTTGCTTTTTTCTTTAGAAAGCAAAAGATACAGCGGAGAGCGGGAATGGCTTCTGACAAATTTAATCGGTTTGAAGGTTGATATTGTTTATAAATATTTATTTTTGCACGCGAAACGACGGAGATAAAGCTCCCGATTCAGGAAAAATGGTAAAAGATTTATTTGAAAGGATCCAAAAGAACAAAGGACCTTTAGGAAAATGGGCATCGCAGGCTGAAGGCTATTATGTGTTCCCGAAACTTGAAGGCGAGTTATCAAACAGAATGCATTTCCACGGAAAGGAAATCATCAACTGGAGCATCAACGACTATTTAGGATTGGCCAACCATCCTGAAGTCCGCAAGGCCGATACGGAAGCGGCGGCACAATATGGCGCGGCGTATCCGATGGGAGCCAGGATGATGAGCGGACACACATCGGTTCACGAACAACTGGAAAGGGAGCTTGCCGAGTTTGTGATGAAAGAATCGGCTTATTTGCTGAATTTCGGATACCAGGGAATGGTTTCGATCATCGATGCATTGGTGACCAAAAATGATATTATCGTTTACGATGTAGATGCGCATGCATGTATCATCGACGGCGTCAGGCTCCATATGGGTAAACGTTTCACGTATCGTCACAACGATATCGAAAGCATGGAGAAAAACCTGCAGCGCGCGACCAAAATGGCTGAAGAAACCGGAGGCGGAATCCTTTTCATCACCGAAGGTGTATTTGGGATGCGCGGCCAGCAAGGGAAACTTCGCGAGATCGTTGCGATGAAACAAAAATACAACTTCCGACTGCTTGTTGACGATGCGCACGGATTTGGTACTTTGGGTAAAACCGGTGCCGGGGCGGGCGAGGAGCAAGGCGTTCAGGAAGATATTGATGTGTATTTTTCGACATTTGCAAAATCGATGGCCAATATCGGGGCCTTTGTTGCTGCCGATAAGGAAATCATCGATTATTTGAAATACAATCTTCGTTCACAGATGTTCGCTAAGGCACTTCCGATGATCCAGACCGTTGGATCTTTGAAGCGGTTGGAATTGCTGAGGAACCATCCTGAGCTGAAAGACAAGCTTTGGGAGAATGTCAATGCGTTGCAGAACGGATTAAAAGAACGCGGTTTCAACATTGGCGATACCAATACCTGCGTCACTCCGGTTTATCTTGAAGGAAGCGTTCCAACGGCAATGATGCTGATAAATGACCTTCGTGAGAATTATAACATTTTCCTTTCGATTGTGATTTATCCTGTGATTCCAAAAGGGATAATTTTGCTGCGGATGATTCCGACTGCGACCCATACAAAGCGGGATATTGATGAAACTTTGGTGGCTTTTGAGCAAATCCGCGAGAAACTCGAGAACGGAACCTATGAAAGATGGGCCGCCGAACGTACGGTGGATGTGTCGGAAGAGAGATAGTTAAACCGTTTAGTTAGTGGACTCGCTGCACTTTAAATAGCAGACGCTTCGCTGGTAGACGATAGACCGTCACAGTTAGCTATTAGATTATAGATAGTCCCGTCTTTTGGCGGGACTTTTTTTTGGATTGATGTTTTGGTTCGGTAGTTATTTGCATCGTTGGACGGGTTTGGCTAACTTTAGAAAAACATACCGATGAAAAATCTGATTCCTACTATAGCCATACTGGCGATCATGACCTCATGCAATGAGAAGAAGCAAACTGAGACTACGGTAGATAAACCGCGTCCGGACCGTAAAGAACAACCCGCCGTGAGCTCAAACGAAGAGTGTTTCCGATGGGTTTCCAATAAAGACACGGTCGATATGCGGATTGTGCGGACGGCCGACAATGTTCGCGGGAAACTTCGCTACATGTGGTACGAAAAGGACAAAAGCAACGGAACAATCGTGGGCGTCTTTAAACGCGATACTTTAAAAGCGGACTACCGGTTTCAGTCGGAAGGGATGGAATCGTTTCGCGAAGTTGTTTTTGTCAGAAAAGGCAATCAACTTGTACAGGGCAATGGCGAAATGACGGAACGAAAAGGCAAGATGATTTTTTCCGGCAAGCTGAGTTTTGAAAATTCGATATCGATGGTGAAGGTGGAATGTGAGTAGACTTTAGACTTGCTGTGATTTAGACCGCTTCGTTGTAAGACAACAGACCGCTTCGCTATTAGACTCGCTTCGCTTTAGACCGCTTCGCTGTAAGACAACAGACCGCTTCGCTGTTAGACTCGCTGCGCTGTAAGACTCGCTTTGCTGTAAGACAACAGACCGCTTCGCTGTTAGACTCGCTTCGCTTTAGATAATAGACACTAAATACACTTTTACTGCGGATGCCCAAGTCCCTGCAACTAAATATCACGCCGATAAGTACACCGATGTTTATGAATTATCGGGTCGAAATGCTTCCATAAATTGTGGATTGAATGATTTTCGGCAAGCTCGGGAGTGCGGATGCAATTTTCTATTCCGCGTTTCTTAAAAGTGTGATAATATTCGTTGAATATAATTGCCGTGACGCCTTTGTTTTGATATTCAGGGTGAATTCCGATAAGATAGAAAACAACATCCTTGCTTTTCTTTTTTGCCCAAAGCAGATGCAGAAACCCAAAGGGAAACAGCTTGCCGTTTGCTTTTTGGAGCGCTTCCGAAAAAGACGGCATCACTATACTGAAGGCTATCAGTTTACCATCGCTATCCTCAACGAATTTGATATATTCGGGGTTGATAAGGTTGATGTATTTTTTTTTGAAATAGTCCTTCTGGACATCTGTAATCGCCACGAAAGACGCCAGTGTCGCGTAAGTGTGATTGAAAAGATCGAACATCCTGTCTACTTGCGGCATCACTTCGCTCGTCTTTGTGAAGTTGACCGCCCGGAGTCCGTATCGCTTTTTAATTAGTTCGTTTGCTTTGGCGAATTGTTCGATTTTGACATTTGAAAACGAAAACCGGCTTTCGATATATTCCTTTTCCTTTACGAATCCGAGCTGTTCGAAGTGGGTCACATAATACGGATGGTTGTACCACGTAATCATCGTACCGATTTCGTTGAAACCTTCGGTTAGTACGCCCACTTTATCGAGGTTTGAAAATCCGATCGGGCCTTCTGCATATTCGAGATTGTGTTGTTTTCCGAATTCATAAACTTTATCCAAAAGTGCCTTTGTGACTTCAATGTCGTCGATCACATCGAACCATCCAAAACGGACTTTCTTTTTTTGCTGGTGGTTGACTTCGTCCCAATTGATTATGGCGGCGACTTTCCCAACAATTTTGCCATCTTCATAGGCCAGGTAAAATTTTGCATCGGCACTTCGGAAGGCCGGGTTTTTGGTTTTGTCGAAGCTCTCAAGTTCTTCCGAAATTATAGGCGGCACCCAATACGGATTGTCTTTATATAGTGTAAAGGAGAATTTTACAAAATCGGTCAGCTCTTTCTTTGTAATCGCTTCTTTAATCGTTATCATTAGAGTCCGGTTTCTTCAGTTTCGACTTCGTCTTTTCGCTTTTTGGTATTTTTTTTCTTCTTTGCTTTGTCCTTATCGTCCTCAATCGGTACGGTTAGCAGTACATCACTATAGTTTTTATCGAAACGCCACGATAAACCAATTCCGCCCTGAAGCAGTGAAGGTGTCGATTTTAGGCTCGTGCCTATATGCGCATCAATCTGAAAATTCTCGGCAACAAGCCATGCTGCACCGCCGCGGAGAATCGAATCGGCATAGTAATCGCTTTGGATTCCCTGGTTTTCTATGAATGCGGATAAACGCTCGTGGAATCCATGGGTTAACGTGACAATATAGGCGGAAGTCGGGAAGTTCGTCGTGCCTTTATCGTAAATGAAGTTGGTGACCAATACAAATCTCCCGAGCTGGTTTTGCGTGATCAGCATCAGCTTCGGACTTAAATTTCGGTCGCTTGGAAACGAGAATTCGTTATCGGTAAGGTTGATATTTGCACCTGCATAGACAGCAACTGCCGGTAGGAGGTGGCGCCAGCGGAATCCCTGATTGTTTTTCCAGCTTTTCAGATCGGGTTTTTCCTCGTAATTTTTCGCGGGGTCCCATACAAGGTATTTGGCTCCGATTGTCGACTGTTTCAGTGCGGCCCTTCTGTGGCTTGTAAACGGCGTCTTATAAACGTCATTTTGGTAAATCAGGTCGGCAATAATTTCCAATTCCTCACGATACACGCCGTAACGCAAACTTAATTCGCCTCCGACACCTTCAGATTCCCAATTGCGTAATTCATGCTCCGATCTTGTTCCGTACAGGCCGGCTTCGACCTGAAATACCGTTAGTCCAACAGAGAAAGCCGACATTGACTGACCGGGACGGTTCGAGTTGATGACATCGGTAAATTGCGCGTAATTTGCTGTAGTGAATGTAAATGCAAGAAAAGTAAGAAATAGTTTTATACGGAACATAATAGTAGGTTTTGTCAGAATTCCAAATGTACTTATTTTATTATTTATTTATGACCGCAAATTCAGAAATAAGCGCCGTATTTATTAATTTTGGGAAAATTTTTACTACATGGAGACGGCTTCATTCAATGGCTTTATAAAGACACTTTTTTACCTGATCGCGATCTATTACATATTGCGCTTTTTGGCTCGTATCTTTTTGCCTGTACTCGTAAAAAAAGCGGTTGAGAAGGCCGGTCAGAATTTCCAGCAACATCAAAACCGTCACTACCAGCAGCAGAATCAAAGTCGGGATGGACATATCACAGTCGATTCGTCTAAAGCTGCACGGCCTCGTTCCACCAAAAAGGTCGGTGAATATGTCGACTACGAAGAGCTGGACTAGCCATTAGTTTTAAACAGTTGTTTTTTCTACTTTTGTTATCCATACTACTACAATTCCATGAAGCAACTGAAAAGTTTTACTCCGCATTTACTGGCCATCCTGGGTTTTGTTTTAATTTCACTGATTTATTTTTATCCGGTACTTCAAGGCAAGCAGATTTATCAATCCGATATTGCGCAATACACCGGAATGGCAAAGGAGCAGAATGATTTCCGTGCAGTTGAGGATGCAGAACCCTATTGGACAAACTCGGCTTTCGGCGGAATGCCTACCTACCAGCTCGGTGCAAATTACCCGCATGATTACATAGGCGCGCTCGACGATGCACTTCGATTTTTACCGCGTCCGGCCGATTATCTGTTCCTGTACTTTGGATGCTTTTACGTGTTGCTGCTCGTATTGAAAACCGATCCGCTTAAGGCGTTTTTTGGTGCATTAGCGTTTGGGCTTTCCACCTATCTCGTTATTATACTTGGCGTAGGTCATAATGCTAAAGCTCACGCCATTGCTTACATGCCGCTGGTTGTGGCTGGGGTCCTGATGGTTTTTCGTCAGCGATATATTGGCGGCGGACTGCTTACGATGGTTGCTGCGGCACTTGAAATAAATGCGAACCACTTCCAGATGACGTATTATCTGTTGTTGCTGTTATTGGTTATTTCAATTTATTTTATTTCAAAATACGTAAAGCGAAAAGAGTACAGGCCACTACTGACTTCACTTGGCGTATTCATCGTCGCAGGATTGCTTGCCATTGGTGCTAATGCTACGAACCTGCTCGCTACTTCAGAGTATGCCGGGTTCAGTACGAGAAGCAAAAGCGACCTCACCATCAATCCCGATGGAACCAAAAAAGAAGACAATTCAGCGCTTAGCCGCGAATACATAACCGAATACAGTTACGGAATCACCGAAAGTTTCAATCTCATCGCGCCACGGCTATTTGGCGGCGGGAATGATGAAACACTAAACCAGGATTCTCATGTGTATGAATTTCTTATCGGCTTTGGCGCAACACCGGAAGAAGCTGCCCAGACCACTTCATATTACGGAAGAACATATTGGGGCGACCAGCCTATTGTTGCAGCACCGGCCTACATCGGGGCCGTCGTTTTTTTCCTTGCGATCATTGCACTGTACCACGACAAACGCCGAATAAAGTATGCTTTTCTGGCGGGAGCCATAGTATCGCTCTTGCTGTCCTGGGGTAAGAATTTTTCACTGCTGACCGATTTCTTTATCGATTTTATACCGCTGTACGACAAATTCCGTGCAGTTTCGTCGATTCAGGTATTACTCGAATTGTGCGTGCCTGTTCTCGCAGTTATGGGATTGCAGTCGTTCTTTACTGCCGATCCTGAAAGACGATGGAATTCGTTATGGAAATCGGCCGCGACCGCGCTTGGACTGATTGTACTTTTATTGTTGTGTCGTGGTTTCTTTGATTTCGCAGGCGCGTCCGATAAGTATTTACTTCAATTGTTCAGTCAGGGGCCTGAGGGCGGTTTTGGCATACAATTCCTCGATGCGCTCAAAGAAGACCGAAAAGATCTGTATTCGGCCGATCTGCTGCGCTCCGGATTCCTGATCCTTCTTAGTGCGATTGTTCTATGGATGTTCACAAAGCAAAAATTTGGCCGTACCGTTGGTGTAATCGCGATTGGTCTAATAATGGTGGGCGACTTGTTTTTCGTCGACCGGCGATATGTCAACGACGAGGATTTCGTTCTTGCGCGCCAGGTTGAAGTGCCCTTTCATCCCACACCTGCCGATCAGCAAATTCTGCAGGATAAGGGTAGCTATCGGGTATTCGAGGTTGCAGGCAATCTTGCGAGTGCGCGTGCTTCTTATTTCCATCAATCGCTTGGCGGATATCATGCTGCAAAACCACAGCGGATCCAAGAACTGTTCGATTATCAGATAGCAAAAAATAACCTGGAGATACTCAACATGCTAAATGTCAAATACCTTATCCAGGTTGACGAGCAGGGCAATGAATTTCCGGTACAGAATCCGGGCGCAAATGGCAATGCTTGGTTTGTCTCGAAGGTTAAATCCGTAAAGTCGGCAGATGAAGAGATGAAGGCGTTGGATAGCCTGAATTCAAAAGAGGTAGCGATAATTAACGGCACTGAATTCAAAGACGCGATCAGCCGGCAATCTTTTGACAGGGATTCTACGGCACGAATTACACTTCAGGAACATACTTCAAACTACCTTAAATATACTTCGAACAACGCTTCGGACGGATTGGCGGTGTTCTCTGAAATTTATTATCCGCATGGCTGGAATGCCTACATCGACGGTAAACCTGTTCCCCATTTCCGCGCTGACTATGTGTTGCGTGCTATGGTGATTCCCGCAGGAAAACACACGATTGAATTCAAGTTTGAACCTGAAGTGGTACAGATCGGCAGCACAATCACTTTATTAAGTGCGATTGCAATCCTTGTTTTGATAGCCTTTGGCGTATATTATGAGCGCAAACGCGGCGTAATTGCTACCGTTTAAAAAATGCATTCAATTGGACAAAAAAGTTTTAATCATCACGTATTATTGGCCGCCAGCGGGTGGGCCGGGAGTACAGCGATGGCTAAAATTTGTAAAGTATCTGCCTGATTTTGGCATACAGCCAATAGTTTACATTCCCGACAATCCGGAGTATCCAACGCGTGACGAAATTCTGGTTGACGAAGTTTCACCCAAAGCAATCATTATCCGCAAAAAAATTCTTGAGCCGTATAGTATCGCAGCTTTTTTTTCCGGAAATAAAATCAAAAAAATAAGCTCTGGAATAATCCCGAATAAACGAAAACAGACTTTTTCCGAAAAGCTTGCACTTTGGATACGGGGCAACCTTTTCATTCCCGATGCACGTGTTTTTTGGGTTGCGCCATCGGTGAAGTTTCTTCGGAAGTACATTGCCGAAAACAACGTAGAAACGATAATTACCTCGGGCCCGCCGCACAGCTTGCATCTAATTGGTTTGCGGCTCAAAAAGCAAATGAATGTGAAATGGATTGCCGATTTTCGCGATCCGTGGACGACGATTGGTTACCACAGTGATTTGAAGCTGTCGAAGTATGCGCAAAGAAAACATAAAAAGATGGAGTCGGATGTATTGCGCTCGGCCAACCAAATACTTGTGACGAGTAATACTACCAAATCGGAATTTTCGAAACTCACCAATAAACCGATTCATGTGATTACGAACGGATACGATCTGGAACTTCCGTCTGCACATAAGCTGGATGCTAAGTTTTCAATCGCACATATTGGCTCATTGCTGTCTCAGCGGAATCCTGTTTTTTTATGGGAAGTCCTGGCTGAAATAATTCGCGAGGTCCCAACATTCGCTGGGCACTTTGAATTTAAACTTATTGGGAACGTAAGCCGGAATGTTCGTGAAACAATCAGCGCCTACAAACTTGATGCTTATGTGAATGCGATTGGTTATGTATCGCACCGTGAAGCCGTAAGTCACCAGCGCGCCTCGCAGGTTTTGCTGTTGGTCGAGATCAATTCAGCCGAAACAAAAAGCATCATCCCGGGAAAATTGTTTGAATACATGGTTTCCGGACGGCCAATTATTGGAATCGGACCAACAGGTTCTGATTTTGCCGAAATCATCAAAAATACCAATACGGGAATTTATGTCGATTATTCGGAACGTGCAGCACTCAAATCGGCAATTCTAAAATATTATTCCGAATATTTGCAGGGGACTTTAAAATCTGAAGCTGTCGGACTTCAGCAATATTCGAGAAAAAACCTAACTAAAAAACTGGCTGAACTGCTGAACGGATAATGGGAATCGTCATCAACCAATCGATCAAAAATACCGTAATCACCTACATCGGTTTTGCGATTGGTGCCGTAAATGCACTGTTCATGTATACGAATTTCCTCGGAAAAACTTATTACGGCCTGACTGCGTTTCTGCTTTCGTCAGCAAACATCATGATGCCGTTAATGGCTTTTGGCGTTCACAATACGTTGGTGAAATTTTACTCGAATTATAAAACGGACGAAGAAAGGGCGCAATTTCTGACCTATATGCTGTTGCTGCCGCTGTTGTTGGTGATTCCCATTTCACTGATCGGAATTTTTGCGTATGATGAAATCGCAGCCTGGCTTTCGGATGAGAACCCCATCATCTACGAATTTGTATGGCTGATTCCCGTCACGGCGCTTTGCATGGGTTATTTCGAAATCTTTTATGCATGGGTCAAGGTACATATGTTATCGGTATTTGGAAGTTTTGTGAAAGAAATATTCCTGCGTGTTCTGATTTCGATTTTTTTGGTCGCGGTCTATTTTAACTGGATTACCGCGGTGGAATTCGTTTATATTACCGTTGGAATCTACTTTCTGACGATGCTGCTAATGGCATTTTTTGCGTTCAGGACTCGGCTTCCGGCGTTCTCATTTCGGATGCCGACAAATCTTCGGGAGACGATTGTGTATTCGATATTTATAATCTTGTCCGGAAGCATTGCCGTGTTGCTTCTTGACGTCGATAAGTTCATGCTTGGGAAATATATCCGGATTGAAAACGTCGCGTATTATTCGGTTGCGATATTTATTGCGACTGTAGTGGCAGTACCGAGCCGCGCGATGCACCAGATCACTTATCCCGTAACGGCAAAATTAATGTCGGATGGAAAACACGAAAAGCTGAATGATTTGTATAAACGCACATCGGTAACCTTACAGCTTGTTGGCGGACTGGTGCTGCTGGGGATTTTGGTAAACATCAAATCGATTTATGCGCTGATTCCGCCTGAATATTCAGGAGGGATTTTCGTGGTATTTGCCATTGGTTTTTCGAAGTATCTCGATTTGATTTTAGGCAACAACAATGCAATAATTTTCAATTCAAAATATTATCGCGCCGTTCTTGGCCTTGGGATATTGCTGGCAATTTTGGCAATTCTCCTAAATATGTACTTTATTCCGCGCTACGGGATTGATGGCGCCGCTATAGCTACTTTGATAGCAATTACATTGTACAGTACTGCCAAATTGCTGTTCGTAGTACTGAAGATGAATCTATATCCGTTTACAAAGCAGACATTATATTCATTAGGTATTTTATTTGCGGCGTTCGGACTGTTTTATTTTTGGGATTTTCCGACGCATCCGCTTGTAAATATTGTACTTAAATCAGCGCTATTATCCGCATTCTATATCGGTCTCAGCTATAAACTACACCTATCACCCGACGTAAACCTCGTAATCAATCAAACATTACGGAAGTTGCGGCTGTTTTAGCCGTGATCGCAGCGGTTATCCTTTTTTTGGCTGAGCGTGCGAAGCTAAAAAAAGATAGTAGCGGAGAGCGCGAAAAGCTTCGAAAGGTGCAAAGCAGGGCTATGAAAAGGTGTAGGTTCCCGATTATGGATCTGCGCCCGTTCAGGCTCAGGGTTACAGGTGTTAAACGGACGTTATTTGTCTTATAACTTATCCTTCAAATATTTTCCGGTGACGGAATCCATGTTTTGTGCAACTTCTTCGGGAGTTCCGATAGCGAGGATTTTGCCGCCGTTCTCGCCGCCTTCCGGTCCGAGGTCGATGATGTGATCGGCGCATTTGATCAGATCGAGATTGTGTTCAATTACAATTATCGAATGTCCTTTGTCGATCAGCGCATCAAACGACGCCAGCAGTTTTTTGATATCGTGAAAGTGTAGTCCCGTGGTAGGTTCGTCAAAAACAAACAATGCTTTTTCTTTTGTGGCGCCTTTTACGAGAAATGAAGCGAGTTTGATCCGTTGTGCTTCACCTCCCGAGAGGGTCGATGACGACTGGCCGAGTTGAACATATCCCAAACCCACATCCTGCAGCGGCTGCAGTTTTTGCGTGATTTTTGTCTGCCCGGTTTCTTTAAAGAACGCGACCGCATCGTCGATTGTCATGGTCAATATATCGTCGATGTTTTTGCCCTGAAACTGAATTTCGAGGATTTCCTTTTTGAACCGTTTTCCGTTGCAGGCATCGCACGGAAGCTGCACATCGGCCATGAATACCATTTCAACATTGATGCTTCCTTCACCTTTGCAGGTATCGCAACGGCCACCGTCAACATTGAACGAAAAATGCTTCGACTGATAGCCGCGGTTTTTTGAAAGTTTTTCCTTTGCAAACAAATCCCGGATATCGTCGTATGCCTTGATATACGTTACCGGATTCGATCGCGAACTCCGGCCTATAGGGTTTTGATCGACGTATTCTATATGCTGGATTTTGTGATAAAATCCGCGCATCTCTGAAAATTGTCCGGCTTTTTCGCCTGCACCCTGAAGTTTTTTCTGGACGGCAGGAAACAGAATTTTCTTAACGAGCGTACTTTTTCCGCTGCCTGAAACTCCGGTTATAACCGTCAGGACTTCCAAAGGGAACCGTACATCAACGTTTTGGAGATTATTTTCGCGTGCGCCGAGAATCTCGATATAGTTGCTCCATTTTCGCCTGGTACGTGGGACTTTAATCTCGAGTTGCCCGTTGAGATATTTCGATGTGAGCGAATCCGATTTCAGGATTTCGTCGTAAGTACCTTGCGCGACGAGTTTTCCGCCGAATGTTCCGGCTTCGGGACCGATGTCGATAATCCTATCGGCGGCCTTCATAATATCTTCGTCATGTTCGACTACAATAACAGTATTGCCTAAATCGCGTAACGACAACAAAACTTTAATTAGCCGTTCGGTGTCTTTTGGATGGAGTCCGATGCTGGGCTCATCAAGAATGTACATCGATCCCACAAGGCTGCTGCCAAGAGATGTCGCGAGATTGATACGTTGCGATTCTCCACCCGACAATGAAGCCGAGTTCCGGTTGAGAGTCAGGTATTCGAGTCCGACGTCGATCAGGAAACTCAGCCTGCTGTTGATTTCCACCAAAAGTCGTTTCGCCACTTTTTGATCGAATTCCGATAAAGTGAGATTGCTGAAGAATTCAGCGAGTTTCTTGATCGGCAAATCGACAAGATCAGAAATCGTTTTATCGGCGATTTTTACATAAGAAGCTTCAGGACGTAGCCGTTTTCCGCGGCACGACCAGCATTTTGTTTTTCCGCGGTAGCGCGAAAGCATCACACGGTTTTGGATCTTATAATTTTTTTCCTCAAGTTCCTTGAAGAAATCGTTGAGTCCGGTAAAATGTTTATTGCCTTTCCATAGCAGCGACTTTTGATCTTCGCTAAGTTCGAAATACGGTTTGTGGATCGGGAAGTCAAAAAGATACGCGCTGTTTACGAGTTGATCGCGGTACCAGCCCATGCTTTCTCCGCGCCAGGCGTAAATTGCATTTTCAAAAATCGACAAAGCTGTGTTTGGGACAACAAGTTCCTCGTCGATTCCGATAACATTTCCGTAACCTTCACAAACCGGGCAAGCGCCATAGGGATTATTAAAACTGAAAAGATGGACGTTTGGTTCGAGAAATGTAATTCCGTCGAGTTCAAAATTATTGCTGTACGTAATCCTGTTGCCGGTTTCAAGTTCCTGAATAAAACACATACCCTTTCCTTCGTAGAAAGCGGTCTGGACGGCATCTGAAAGGCGGTTGAAGAATTCCTCTTCGTCTTTTACGACAATTCGGTCGATTATCAACAGAATGTCTTTATCGTCGAGCGTATGCTGGTCGATTTCATCAAGGCGGACCGTTTCGTCGCCGACTAAAATTCGCGAAAATCCTTGTTGCAGCAGGACTTTTAATTTATCTTCAAGGGCACGTCCGTTTTCGAGGTGGATCGGAGCCAGTAACAACAACCTTGAGTCGGCCGGGAATTGCCTGATGTCTTCAATTACATCGGAAACCGTGTCTTTTTTGACTTCTTTTCCCGAAACCGGTGAGTAGGTCTTACCAATTCGCGCAAAAAGCAGTTTCAGGTAATCGTATATTTCCGTTGATGTCCCAACCGTTGAACGTGCGTTTGTCGTATTGACTTTCTGTTCAATTGCTATTGCAGGGGCGATTCCCTTTATGTATTCTACTTTTGGTTTATCGAGCCGGCCAAGGAACTGCCGTGCATACGACGACAGGCTTTCCACATAGCGGCGCTGGCCTTCGGCATACAGTGTGTCGAACGCAAGACTTGATTTCCCTGAGCCTGAAAGCCCTGTAATCACAACAAACTGATTTCGCGGGATGGCAACATCGAGATTCTTGAGATTGTGGATCTGCGCGCCTTTTATGATGATGTTTTGTTTCGGCTCTAACGTACTGATGTCTTGCTGCATAAAGTTCAATGATAGGCAGCAAAGTTACAAAAAACGCAAAGAGCTTTCGGGGTCTTTAACACCGTTTTGGTATGATATTGGGGGCGATTTGCAGATTGTAAGCTGCTTAAAATACCGTTAAAAATTAGCCTTATTGCATTTCGACTGTTAATTTTTCGCCATAAATTTGGTTTTAGCGATTATAGTATTACATTTGATTTTACAAATCACTCAAAACATTGCCTATTAAATAAAATTACTTTTTAGAAATCCCGAGTTTATACAAACAAACTAAAAAGTTTTTTATGGCTAATGTTCACATCCCAGACGCTTTGTTGGTTAAAAGTTATGTAGCAGGTGACGAAAGCGCTTTGTCCACATTAATCAACAGGCACCAATCCAAAATTTACGGTTTTATATATTCCAAGATTGCCGATCGGGATATATCTGATGATATTTTCCAGGATACCTTCATCAAGGTGATCCGTACCCTGAAATCGAACAATTATAACGAGGAAGGCAAATTTTTGCCGTGGGTGATGCGTATCGCGCACAATTTGATTGTGGATCATTTCCGCAAGAATAAAAAAATGCCGATGTTTCGCGAAACGGAGGAATTTTCTATTTTTTCGATAATGTCGGATAATGTTCCCAATATCGAAAACCAGCTCATCACAAGCCAGGTTGAAAGTGACCTTAAAAAGCTGATTGAGGAACTTCCTGACGACCAGAAAGAAGTATTGATGATGCGTATCTATCAGAATATGAGTTTCAAAGAAATCTCTGAACTTACGGGGGTAAGCATCAATACCGCGTTGGGCCGGATGCGTTATGCATTGATGAACCTTCGGAAAGTAATCACCAAACACAAAATAATTTTAACGAATTAGCAATATATCGTAAGCTGCTGCGTTGTAAAGGAAATAAACCTTTATTATGGCAAAAATTTACTCTACGAAACAGTTAGCAGCCTCGAAAATGTTACCAAAAAAGCAGACAATTGATTTGTTACTTAGTTATTCAAAAGCCCTGACAATGATCAAAACGGGCCGTATGACAATCGAAAGCATTGCTAACTGATTAAAATCCCGGTTTATTTACCGGGATTTTTTTTATAGTATTCCCGTAAAACCGACTTTCTTCCGATTGTTCCGGTAATCACATCGCGAACAGGGTTCCAGCCGCGCGCGGGCGAATATTCGCGTCCGTACCAAATGATTTGCAGGTGAAGCGTATTCCACAGTTCCATCGGAAATAATTTTTTGGCGTCGCGTTCAGTTCGCACTACGCTTTTTCCATCCGAGAGGTTCCACCTGTACATCATTCTGTGAATGTGCGTGTCAACAGGAAATGCCGGTACGCCAAATGCCTGCGCCATTACCACACTCGCCGTTTTATGGCCAACAGCCGGCAACGCCTCCAAATCTTCAAAACTTTGCGGCACTTCGCCATTGTGCTTTTCAATCAGGATTTGTGACAAACCGTGAATGCCTTTTGATTTCATCGGCGACAACCCGCACGGGCGTATGATTTCCCTGATTTCATCAACCGATAATTTGACCATGTCATACGGATTGTCGGCTTTTTCAAATAAGATCGGCGTAATTTGGTTAACGCGGACATCGGTGCATTGTGCCGACAATAAGACAGCGATCAATAGCGTATATGGATCTTTATGGTCAAGCGGGACCGGTATTGTCGGATATAATTCGGCCAAGGTTTTTACGACAAATTCGGCACGTTCTTTTTTGGTCATGGTTTTACCTTTTCGAAATTTTGATTATGCGCCTGTTCCGGCTGTACGCTGTATCTTTGGCCGCTTGCTTCGCCTGGGCGGCTCGCTGCGCGGCACAAAGGATGCCGCTTCCATCCGGGGCGATTACAGTTTAAGCAAGCGGTCGAGTTTCTGTAGGCGGGGAGTACGATCAATTTACAATCTGAATGCTGATCAAAGGACAGGCCGCGAACAAAAAGAATCTGAATCTGAATCTACTTCAAAATCTGGCCTGCGTGCACCTTGGTTTTTACATCGCGTATCACATCTTCAATGATGCCATTTTCGTCGATTACAAAAGTGGTGCGGTGAATTCCGTCGTAAGTGCGTCCCATGAATTTTTTCGGCCCCCAAACGCCAAAAGCTTCAATCACGGATCGGTCTTCATCGGCAATCAATGGAAACGGCAACCTGTAGCGGTCTCGAAATTTACCCTGCGCTTTCTGACTGTCGGCGCTTACCCCTAACAATTCGTAATTGTTGGCACGGAATCTTTCGAAATTGTCCCTCAAGTCACATGCTTCAGCAGTGCATCCGGGCGTACTTGCCTTTGGATAGAAAAACACAACCAGTTTTTTGCCTTTGTAATCGGAAAGCTGGTGAAAGTTTCCATCCTGATCGAATCCGGAAAAATCGGGAGCGCGGTCGCCTGGGTTTAATGTTGTCATGAGGGATGGGGGATGAGGGATAAGGGATAAGGGATAAGGGATAAGGGAATAGGATT
>JAEYZX010000113.1 GCA_023427845.1 Bacteroidota bacterium | reverse complement strand
TCGATTATCGCAAGTTCGCGTTCTATGTCGTTGTCTTCAAACAATCCGTACGCACCCTGTCCGGCGTTGTTTACAAGTACATCGACTTGTATTCCCTTTGCACGGACTTCTTCACAAAGTTCAAAAGCCTGCTTGCGTTCGAAAAGGTCTTTAGCGATCGTGATCACATCAATTCCGTTTTGGCTGAATTCGGCTGCCTTTTCGTCAAGTTCGTTTTGATGCCTCGCAACGATCACAAGATTGTACTTGTCTTTAACGAAAAGTTTTGCAAGTTCATATCCGATTCCCTGGGTTGCGCCTGTAATCAGCGCATAGTTTTTTTGATTTGTCATAATTCTAACTTTAATTTAGTTCTGATATGCACTAAGTTACTCCGCATCAATTTTTTAGTGTTATAGAATTTACACGAAAATGTTACTCATCTGCATTATTACATTTGATATTATAATCTTTTAATTACATAACAATACCTTAAATTCCCGTAACCGCACCGATATTCAATTTTGTAACTTAACGTTAAACAAAAAATCAATCTTTCATGGAACTTTACAACATACTCAAACCGCAGATTGCCGAACAGCAAAATGACTGGCATCAGGCCGCTACCGACGGGCAATGGATTGCACAGATATCCGAAGACGCGATGCATTTCAAAACCGACGATGACGATGATGATGACGCTCCCACACTTGAAGATTGGGGCGATGTAGATCCACAACCGTCGACCGGCCCGAATGAACCGAGCGCACCTGGAAGCGCAGTATAATAAAAGCGGCAGTGCCGCTTTTTTTTTTTTTCATTAGACCCTCTAATAAATCCCCTCCTCTGGAGGGGTGCCCGCAGGGCGGGGTGGTTTCCTAGTAAAGATTTCATTAAATTAGATTCAAAATACACGCCATGCAGTCTGATTTAGTCCTCACATTTATTGATGATGTTCCCATCAAAAGACGTTTTATAAGAAATCTGCCTTTTAATCCACGACTGAAACTGCGCGCTCGGGCAAATCGAAAAGCAGGAGTGCTCGCCGAAATAATTTTCTGGAAGCAGGTTCATAAAAGAAAATTTTTCGGAATTGATTTCGACCGTCAGCGAATTATTGGAAACTACATTGTGGATTTTTATTGTAAAGCATTGGGGTTAATTGTAGAAATTGACGGAACGAGTCACAATGCAAAAGTAGAATACGATACCAAGCGTGATAATTTTTTAATTTCATTAAACTTAACTGTTTTTCACATTTCATCCTTGCGGATTGAAAACGACCTTGATAATGTGATGGACGAGCTAAAACTATTTATTGTTAAGAATTTTCAAGTCCAACCACCCCGCCCTTCGGGCACCCCTCCAAAAGAGGGGAGAGTTAGAACATGAGATGTAATATTTAGGAAACTTTATCTGTTTTTCATATCGTTTCAAGTCCAACCACCCCGCCCTTCGGGCAGCCCTCCAAAAGAGGGGAGAGTTAGAACATGAGATGTAATATTTAGGAATCTTTATCTGTTTTTCATATCGTGTCAAGTTCAACCACCCCGCCCTTCGGGCACCCCTCCAAAGGAGGGGAGAGTTAGAACATGAGATGTGATGTTTAGGAAACTTTCTCTGTTTTTCATATCGTTTCAAGTCCAACCACCCCGCCTCTCGGGCACCCCTCCAAAAGAGGGGGGAGTTAAAACATGAGATGTGATGTTTAGAAAACTTTCTCAAAGTAGGGAGAGAAATAACATATGCTATAGAGTTTTCGAAATCCCCTCCTCTGGAGGGGTGCCCGCAGGGCGGGGTGGTTCCAATGACCACATGAAACATTGCGCCTATTCCAGATTTCCAGTTTATCAAAAAAAATACCCCTAAAGAAATATTCCTTAGGGGTTTTACCTATTACGAAAAAAACTATCGTTCCATCTTCAGCTTTCCACGGGTTGCTTCTTGTTTAGCCGATTCATTACCCGATGCCGTAAAGTTGATCGCATTCAGCGCGACATCACTTAAAAGCATATCAGCCTCTTTTTCTTCGGCAAGCGTCTGCGTAAGCAGCATTGCAGCATCGTTTTCACCTAAAGCTTTTGCGAAGGCACAAAGCGTTCCGTAGGTGGCAATTTCATAATGCTCGATTTTCTGCGAAGCTGCTATGATTCCTGCATCACGTACAGGTCCGGGCATGGTTTCTTCAAGAATCTCGTCGCCTTCCTTGATTAGTCCTGCCATTGCTTCGCATTTTTTGCCATCTGCTTTTTCTCCAAGCAGCGAGAACACTTTCTCAAGCCTTGCAATTTGGATTTTGGTCACCATCAAGTGATCTTTTATCGCTGATGCAAGCGTGGGCGCAGTTGCATTAGCCATCATTTTGGGCAGTGCTTTGAGCAGCGCGTTTTCTGCCCAGTATATATCTTTGAGTGAATCAATGAATAATCCGTTCAAGTCGTTTGCAGCATCCGATGCCGGTTTGACCATCTCTTTTGTCACTGCTGCCGGCTTGTTTCCTTCGGCTGGTATATTTTCTTTTTTCATAATTTGTTCTTTTATAGTTTGTCTTCACGTTCCCAAAAGCGATGTTGCGCCATCGCGGTTATAAAATCTTTTGCAAATGCCGAGTCGACAGCATTGTTTTGCACCAGCAATCCGAGGTTCTTATTGTCAACGATTTTCGATGCAAATTGAGTTGATTCGATGAACTTCTTTCCTTTCGCATCGGCCCCGATCACCTTGCAATGACGATATGCATCGCTGATGAAATCCATCAGATCGGCATTGTTTCCAAGATCATCAGAATCGCCGGCCATAATAAATATTGCGTCAAACAATACAGAAGATGCCGTAAAGAAACTGAAGTCGATCGGAATTTCACCGCCTTTATCCGTAGTGACGAATCCAAGATGATTTGCAACGATGAACGGACACGCATCTTCTTTCTTCAATGCTTCTTTCAGGTTTGCAATTGAATCTTCACTTGCGCCATCTGCACAAACGAAAGCGACCCGGCGGGTTGCGATAGTAGGCGAGTTGGTTGGGTTTTTGATCATGCTTAACGGCGCCGAGGATTTTACAGACGGTTTTTTTACAGGCTTTGTCGCCTGCTTGTCCGCGTTTTCATTAGGCGGTACACCCTGATTCATCGGTTCAATCGGCCGCGGTGGAACTTTCATCCCTAGTCCTTTTCCAACCTCTTCCGCAAGCTGTTGATCAACCTGCGCTATAAGTCCTAGCATCCGCAACCTGATTTCGGTTGTCTCGACTTTCCCGAGTTCAAACCGAAACGCTTTTATAATGTGTTTTTTCTCGACATCGGTCTGGCTGTCATAAAATAGCTTGGCCTGAGTGAAATGATCGGAAAAACTTTCGCTCCGTGCGCGCACTTTATGCGCATCAATACGTTCATGATGGCTTACAAATCCGCCTTCTTTCATTGACGCCTGATAAGGGCAGCCACCTCCAAGCGAATTCGGGAAATAGGCGACACGGCCAACATTGACTTCATGCCGGTGATGACCGTTGCGCTGGTTGTTGTGCATCGGTGCGACAGTACGGTTGATCGGAATTTCATGGAAATTTGGTCCGCCCAATCGTATCAGCTGTGTATCGGTATACGAGAACAGGCGGCCTTGTAGTAGCGGATCGTTTGTAAAATCGATTCCGGGTACTACATGACCGGGATGAAATGCAATCTGTTCGGTTTCGGCAAAAAAGTTATCGGGGTTTTTATTAAGTACCATTCGCCCTATAATCTGCACGGGAACAAGCTCTTCCGGAATTATTTTCGTCGGATCTAACAAATCGAAATCAAATTTGTGCTCGTCGGCTTCGGGAACAATCTGAACGCCAAAATCCCACTCCGGGAAGTGACCCTGTTCAATTGCCTCCCACAAATCCTGTCGGTGGAAATCTGAATTTTTTCCAGAAATCTTCTGAGCTTCATCCCAAATAACTGCGTGGGTACCCAATTTTGGTTTCCAATGGAATTTTACAAAATGCGATTCGTTTTTATCGTTTATAAAACGGAAGGTATGAACTCCGAAACCTTCCATCATACGATAACTTCGTGGTATCGCACGATCCGACATCACCCACATAATCATGTGCATCGATTCGGGCATCAGTGAAATGAAATCCCAAAACGTATCGTGTGCAGCGGATGCTTCCGGAATTTCATTGTGCGGTTCGGGCTTTACGGCATGCACCAGGTCGGGAAATTTCATGGCGTCCTGAATAAAGAACACCGGCATGTTATTCGATACCAAATCGTATATGCCTTCCTGAGTATAAAATTTAACTGAGAATCCACGTGTATCCCTTGCCAAATCAGTTGACCCGCGTGAGCCCTGTACAGTAGAAAATCGTGCAAAAACCGGTGTTCGCTGGCCTTTCTCCTGAAGGAAACCTGCTTTTGTAAATTGCGGTATCGGATTAGTAACTTCAAAAAAGCCGTGTGCACCGGATCCACGGGCATGTACTATTCGCTCAGGAATACGTTCATGGTCAAAGTGCGTCATCTTTTCGCGGAATATGAAATCCTCGAGCAATGACGGGCCACGTTCGCCCGCTTTGAGCATGTTATTGTCGTCGTTTACCCGCACGCCCTGATTGGTGGTCATGAATTTGTTGGTGCCCACCGAGCGGTTTACGAGCAGGTCTCGTTGCTTTTCGTCCTGTAGATTTTGTTGCGGAATGTCTTTTTCTTTCATAGTACCTTGTTTTGAATTTCATAAAGCTACTGATTCAAAAATGGAAAAATTTACATGATTTTCACTTCATCATACACAATCTGCGTCCAATATTTATGGGTTTCTCTTTTAACTAATAGCCTGATTTCTAAAATATATTTCCTAACTTTAAGTAAAAACAACGGCTATGTTAAACAATTTTAGATTTACGGCAATGGCGATTCTATCATCGCTGTTTTTCAGTTCATGTTCAGACGACGATAAGAAAGTAAGATCAATTGAACTCGAATATCGAATTGCGGTTGAAACACTTGCAAACCCTATTTTATCGGTTACCTATGTCGATCAATATGGCGAACAGGTGGTTGTAACAGGCAACGATGAATCGGTTACCGTGACTACCGACATGACCATTTTTTCGAAAACAATTACTGTCAGACCTCCGTTTGAAGCGCAAATGACCGCGATGATGCAAAACAACAGCGAGGTTGCTATTCCGTATTTGATTTCGATTGCCGAAGATGGCGTGATCGCAATTTCACAAAATTCGGCTCTGCCTGCGAATTCCCCACATGAAAACAGCATTTCATATGCGTTTCAAGTAACGCAGTAGTACCATAATTCAAATGCTCGATTCTTATGGTTATCTTTATAAAAAGTCAAAACGATGAGGCTTCGCGATAATATTGAACGCACTTTGGGCGAAAAAATTCCCGATGCTATGTATACCGATATACATAACTACGCATTCGAAAAATCGTTTGAGAAGAAAGAATTTTTAGCCGAAGCGGGACAGGCCTGTAAGTATCAATATTACATTATAAAAGGTGCCTGTTACTCTTATTACATGAACGACAAAGGCGATAGGAACGTGATCCAATTTGCGGTCGAAGGGTACTGGATCACCGATGCCTCAAGTTATTTTGGTGGCAAGCCCGCGGTTTCCACGATCGAAACGCTGGAACCTACAACGGCATTGCTGCTAAGCAGACCGAATTTTGAACTTCTTTGTGAACGGCATCCGTTGTTTGACCGGTTTTTCCGGATTCTGCTTCAAAACACACTCGCATTCCAACATCGGCGGATCGCAAAGACAATCAGTGAGGATGCAGAACACCGCTATGCCGAATTTTCCAGATCGCATCCACATTTCATACAGCGAATTCCACAATACCTGATCGCGTCGTTCCTTGGAATAAAACCACAATCATTGAGCCGGATCCGTAAAGGAAAGTAAGCCGCCACTGAATTGACGATGAGGTTCAATTCGGCAGGAACTCATACATGAAAAGCATAAATCCAGTTTTGCTCAGGATGATATAAAAAAAAAACGGAGCAATGCTTCGTCTTTTCTTTGAATTAATAATCGGTATTCATACATTGCTTAAATTAAATCAGCCGCAGGATCGTCAGAGGGTATCAAACGAAAAGCATATCCACAATGCTTAGAAGACGATCCTGCCGCGCTGAAATAAATCAGTAATTGTACTTAGTCCGTAAGTAACTAAAAATGCTTTTTTTGAACTCTTTGTAGTTCGAAAAATGCTTCTCAATGTTTTGTTTGAACCTTGCATGGTCGTTCAGAAAGTAGGTTTCACATTGCAGGTCATCGCACTCCTTTATTCCCTCCAGCTTGTTGCTGAATTCATTGAATTCTTTTTGGAAAAGCGCATTGTAATACTGTACGTCGGCAATACCATTGAAAAGCTGCGTGTAATCGGCCGAGTTCCAGGTTGTCAATTCCTTAAGATGCGCGTTGATCAGGTTTTTGTAGAAGATCATTTCAACATTGATGATTTCGATTTCTTCCTTCCACCGGATGAGGTCGTTCATCATAAACTTCTTATGGATTTCCTCGTCGTTCTGATGAAGCAATACCAAATTTTCCATTATATGACTGATTTTATTTCTTCTACATTCTGTTCTACTTTCAATATCCGTATCTGCTGAATTCCAGCAGGAAACTGCCATTGTACTTCGTCGTCCTGCGCATATCCATACAATGCCAGTCCCATTGGAGCGAGTATCGAAATTCGGTTTGCGGCCAGGTTGCTTCTCTCAGGCAATACGACCTGCACGGTTCGCGTCCCGCCTTTAGGAATCTCGATGGTCACAACCGAATTGAACCTCACTACATCTGACGGCATATTTGACAACGTGACTTTTTTGGCCGATTTCAACTCGGCCAAAAGCTGGTCAACCGACGCTTTGTATGTTTTATCATGCAGATGGTGTGCCATGCCCATGATTTGCATCAGGGATTCATATTCTTTTGCCTCAACAATCAATCCTCCATATTTCATAATACTGTATTTTATAGTTTAATCGCTTATTTATGGAAAAATTCCACGTTGTTTGTAAGCGGTTTCAATTCGCGATAAAGCGAGAATATAAGCTGCTGTCCGGAAGTCTTTCTGACTTTCTTGTGCAATGGCATCGACTTTATTATAGACGGCAGAGAATTTCTTCTCAATTTTTTGCATCACCTCGTCCAAATGCCACACTTCACCGTTTCGGTTCTGCAGCCATTCGAAATAACTTCCGATTACACCACCTGAGTTACATAAAATATCAGGGATTATCGATATTCCGTTAGCAAGCAATATTTTCTCACCTTCGATGTCGGTTGGGCCATTGGCTCCTTCGGCAACGATCGGTGCTTTGATCATGAAAGCGTTTGCTGCTGTAATCTGGTTTCCAAGTGCAGCCGGAATTAGGATATCACATTCCAGTCCGAAAAATTCCGATGGTTCCATTTCCGTTGCGCCTTCAAATCCTTTGATCGAGCCTTTACGCGGACTTGAATGCTGGAACAAATCTTCAACTTTAATTCCGTCTTTGTTTATAAGCGTAGCATGTGCATCCTGTACTGCAAGCAATATCGCACCTTCGTTCACAAGGAAATGCGAAGCCCAATATCCTACGTTTCCAAATCCCTGAACGATGAATCTTTTTCCCTGAAGACTTTCACCTTTTTTGGAAAGCATCAGTTTAAGCGAAAGATAAACACCAAAACCGGTTGCGCGGTCACGACCTTCGAGTCCGCCGAAACCAACAGGTTTTCCGGTAACTACGTGACGGTTCATCGAACGCTCGGCCGGGCGTTTGGTCGACATATACGTATCGGCCATCCATGCCATTGTTTGCTCATTCGTATTGACATCAGGAGCAGGAATATCGTGCTCAGGTCCGATATTGTCTCCCAGCGCATATGTAAATCGGCGCGTAATCCGTTCCAATTCACCTAAAGAATAATTGCGGGGGTCAATTTTGATTCCGCCTTTGGCGCCACCATAAGGCAATCCTGCCAATGCGGTTTTCCATGTCATCCACATCGCAAGTGCCCGTGCATCATTCACATCGATTGTTGGATGATATCTGAGTCCGCCTTTATATGGTCCAAGCACGTTGTTGTGCTGAACGCGGTATCCGGTAAAAATCTCTACCGAACCGTTGTCCATCTTCACGGGGAAGTTTACGATAATTTCATTATTTGTGATTGAAAGAATTTTTCTAACGTGTGTATCCAGATTCATTGCATCTGCAGTTTCATTGAATTGGCGCATGACCACGTCGTGCATGCTGAGTTTTTCTTTTTCTTTAATAGTTTCCATTTTTATTGAAAGTGTTGACAATTAATTTTGTTGTTGTGCTGCCAAACGCAGCCGCCTAAGTTGTCGCAAGTAATACAAAGTCCGAGTGCGATCTGTTCTGCAGGCTCCGGGGAATCTTCAGGAAAAACCGTACTTTTCATTGTTGGTTGTGACGATGCAATCGTATCAATGTCGAAATCCGACCGATACGACGCACGTCGTTCGTCATGTTCTAGCAAGTTCATTTCAGTGATTTTATGGATAGTTTCCGTTTGTGCCATCCATTAGTCAAACTGTATGCCATCGTTTGCTTTCGATAACATATAGTCTGAAAATCAACTAGTTAACTTCTAAAATACCATTTTATATAACTTTATTGGCGGGTAGATTTTACCCGCCCGGGTAAGTTTGCCCCGGTTTTTATCATAACAGTTTCTGTCGCAGCGTCTTTCGGTCGATCTGTAATATTTCCGCAGCTTTCGTTTTGTTGTTGCCAACGGCAGAAAGAACTTGCAGGATATGATTTTTCTCCACGTCTTTCAACGATCTGAGCCCTTCTTCGTTTTGCGGCAGATTATATTTCAGGTAATCGGGAAGGTCGGCTACATCAATCGAGTCTCCGCCCATGATTATCAGGCGTTGTATCACGTTTTCAAGTTCCCTGACATTTCCCGGCCATGAATGCCGCGACAATAATGCAATTGCCTCTTCTGAAATATTTATCGAAGGTTTCCGATATTCGGCGCCGTACTTTTTTAACAGCAATTCAATCAACGGCACCAGATCTTCTTTGCGGTCGCGTAAAGGCGGTGTTTCGATGTTTACAACATTGAGCCTGTAATAAAGATCCTCACGAAACGAGCCATTACGCACCATCGCCATTAGATTATTGTTGGTCGCCGCAATTATACGTAATTGAATTTTCTTAGGCACGTGTGCGCCAATCATTGTAATTTCTTTTTCCTGGAGTACGCGAAGCAGCCTTGTTTGCACATTTGCAGGTGCTGTACCGATTTCATCGAGGAAAATCGTACCTCCATTTGCCGCCTGGAACAATCCCTCGCGGGTTTCATTTGCGCCTGTGAAGGCACCTTTTACATATCCAAATAATTCCGATTCAAGCAAGTTTTCAGGTATGGCGCCGCAGTTGACCGCAATAAAC
>JAEYZX010000081.1 GCA_023427845.1 Bacteroidota bacterium | reverse complement strand
AATCCTCCGATGAAACTCGGCTTCAAAATGATGAATTGCGGACGTATTTTTCGTAATAATTCTTCTTTTTCTTCGGTTTTGAAAATCCCGATCAACTCTTCGTCAAGCGCAACCGGAATTGGAGCCGATTTGCATAGGTCTGACAGACTGTCATGCTGATTTTTTGCAATAGGTTGTTCTATACTATGTATTTCAAGTCCAGCTAATTGAGAAAGTTTATGTGAAGCTGAAATTGTACTGAAAGCGCCGTTTGCGTCGACCCGGATTTCAATTTGATTTACTGAAAATTTACGTCGGATTTCCTGTAATAACTGCAGCTCTTTTCTGAAATCCAGCGCTCCGATCTTCAATTTTATACAGGTAAACCCCTGTTCCAATTTCTGTTCGATCTGTTGTTTCATAAAGTTCAAATCTCCCATCCAAACCAATCCGTTTATCGGAATCGAATGCGTGCCTTTTGTAAATTCAGACGGAAACAAAACAAATGGGTCTTCGCTTGCCAATGACCGGAATGCCATTTCGATTCCGAACTGTATGGATGGAAATTCGGAAAGCGACTCATAAAGCCGGTCTTCGCCTAAATGAACGTTATCGCAAACCCACTGCAGCTTTGATTCATAATCGGGCCGATCATCGGCGCTGAGGCCGCGAAGGAGTCCGCACTCGCCTATCCCTTTTCGTCCATCCTGCTCCAAAATAAGGAACCAGGTCTCCTTTTGCGTCATTACGCCTCGGGAAGTGCCGGAAGGCCTTTTAAAATCGAGGATATATTGTTTATACGTTGCTTTCATAAAGAAGGATTACCTAGCCATGATCAAGCCGATCCGCGCAAAGCGAACTGGCGGACGCACCTTTTCCAGCGCCGAGATTGCAGCGAATAAAACGATAGGTGCGAGCAGAAAAAGCTGCTGATCATAAATCGATTGAGCCACCGATAGGCAGCAGCATCAGGTCTTTACCTGCGTCGAAGAATTTGCGTTTGGCCTCGTCGTGGTTGATTTTGATAAATCCGAACGTATCGTAGTGGTAGCCAAGGATTTTATCGCATTCGACGAAATCGGCCGCGGTTATCGCATCATCGACGCCCATCGTAAAGTTGTTACCGATTGGAAATACCGCCAAATCGAGTTTGGTGCGCATCGGAATGAGCTTCATGTCCATTGTAAGCGCAGTATCGCCCGCAATATAAAGGTTTTTGTGCTCGCCTTCAATCACAAATCCGCCGGGATTCCCGCCATTTGACCCATCGGGAAAAGAGCTCGAATGAATTGCGATAACGTATTTTACGGTTCCGAAATCGAATTGCCAGCTTCCGCCGTGATTCATTCCGTGCGATTTAAATCCTTTCGTGCCATAGTAATCGGCAATTTCAGCATTTGACACAATTACGGCACCTGTACGTTTTGCAATCGCTTCAACATCGGCTACGTGATCGCCGTGGGCATGTGTCAGAAAAATATAATCCGCCTGAAGCGAATCGACAGCGATGGCCGACGCCAACGGGTTTGGAGAAATATAAGGATCGACGATGATGTGTTTACCGCTGATTTCTATACCCAAAGCGGCATGTCCGTAATAGGTGATTTTCATGATCTAATAATTTAAATGTTACGTGCAAAAGCATTGACAATCTGTACGATAATGTCCTGAAAGAAAAATATAAACGATAGCGAAAGCAACACCGATAGCAGAAATGTGCTGATGGCAAGTTTTTTTAATTCGGGGTCGAGCCTTGTTGGATCGGTATTTCTATAAACACGAACGAGGTGCATCGTCAACGGAATGTACATTATCAGGAACAGGTATTGATCGAACTGAAATTTCGCCAAAACAGCAAATACAACCACGAGCAACATTGCGGTTACAATAAGGAAATAGTGGTAGATTTTTGCCTTTGCGCCCCCAATCTTGACGACTATTGTGTTTTTATTCGATTTTCTGTCGGACACTTCATCGCGCATATTGTTCAGATTGAGTACGCCAACGCTAAGCAATCCGATTGCGGCGGCGGGAAGAAAAAGCAAAGTATCGAGTTCCTTCATAAACATGAAATAGATTCCAAGGGTACTTACCAGCCCAAAAAACACAAAAACGAAAACATCGCCATACCCGCGGTAGCCATAGGCCGTGTTGCCAACGGTATATCGGATTGCCGATGCGATTGCGATGAATCCCAGCAACAAAAAGGCAAACGAATACAGAAGATATTCCTCTTTAAATGAGCTATAGATCAACAGGATCGCGGAAAGCAACGTCAGAAGCGAAGTAATGATCATTGCGCGCTTCATCTGTGCCGGAGTTATCACGCCGCTTTGTACCGATCGCATGGGCCCGATTCGGTCGGCGTTGTCGGTTCCTTTTATCCCATCGCCATAATCATTTGCGAAATTCGACAGCACCTGCAGCCCGAGGGTTGTGGTGAGTGCAAAAAACACGATTTTCCAGTTGAAATTCGACTGCGACATTGCATAAAAACTTCCGACGAGAATTCCGGAAACTGAAAGCGGTAAAGTACGTATTCGTGCGGCCTCAATCCAATGTCTCATATTCTATTTCCTGTATTAATTTGTTATTTCTATTTCTTTTGATAATGTAATTGCCATCGCCTACATCCAATTGCTGTCGGTCGTCTCAAGCTCATAAAGCCAAAGGTTTACATAGTCCTTGATCATCGAAAAATTACCGAGATCAAAATGCAGGTTCCCTCCTGCTGTGTGAATCGTTATCGATCCGATATCGAGCCCTTTGTGCCAAAACAATTGCGAGGTTGTTATCGCCTGGATTTTTCCCGGTTCGATGATTTCGTTCGTCACATCCCATGCGCCGCTTTGTTTGATTATAAAACCGTCGCTGATGAAAAGCCGGTAATTTCGAAATGAAAAATATAGCACGACAGCTGCAAATACGGCATAAACCATTGCAAAAACACTAAAATCAAAGAATCTTGGCTCGGCATAATAGGCCAAGATGTAAAATACACTTAAAGGTACGACTATTAATAAAAAGACGGAGAAAGCCAACCTGCGAAAATTTGGTTTTAGTACGACACCTTTTTCCGGAATCGAGCCAAACAGCAATTTCATTATCGCATCGCGTTCGCGGCTGTTGCAGCCCGGAATCTCGATTGCGGATTTCCGTTCCTCCTTTTCGCCGCTCGTTGCCTGTTTGATCTGTAGTTCCAGTATGTCCATTTTCTTCTGAAAATAGTTTTGCGATACAGAGGTCATCTGTACTTTTTCAGGCTTCACGATTGTACTTTTGGTATTCAGCAATCCGAATGAGAGCAAAAGCGAACCACGCTGACGCGTAATCGTGTAGTTGAAATATCGGACGATAACGCGAATCACATTGATGACCAGCACTGCGCCGAAAAGCAATCCAACGATCATCAGTATCGAATTCAAAGCCAATTGCTGATCGAAGTAACGTTCAATCTCCGTACCGTCGTACGCGGAATACTCGGCATAATTACTCACATTTTCATAAATCGTCGCAATAAAAGCGACAATAAGTCCGAGGCTTTTTATATAGTTTGTCGTAATCCCGATTTTGAGCAGGCTGAGAAAGCTGATGCTGATGAACGGCTTTTCTTCGGTCGTTGTTAGCGAAACCTCTTCTGTCGCTGTATCGCTTTTGGTTTCAGATTGTTTTTGGTTGTCGAGCAACCTTGCTTTTAACGCCACTGCAAGCGTATGCGAAACCGCGCGAATCCTACCTTCTTTTTTATTGCTTCCGGGAGTATCGACATCAATTCCGTAAACGCCAATTATCCGTTGGATAACCGATTGTGTAATATTTACCTGCTGGATTTTGTTGAGCTGTATTACGGTTCGCGTCTTGTTGAAAATGCCTTCCTGAATGATGAATTCCGAATTATCGGAGTCGAGGTGAAAAGTAAAATTCAGATATTGAAGATAAGCCACAACTGCTATCAGTATGAATACCGCAAGGGTTCCTACTGTAAGCCACAGTTTATTGATTTCGTCAAATTTAAAGATCCAAATAAACAGCACAGGAAGTAGCGCCCGGACGTATTGCTGCAGCGTATGGAAGAACATCACGAGAATCCCAACCTGGGACTGACGTTGCGGCTGACTGAATTCGTACTGCATTTAAAGCTGTTTTTGGATTTTGCCCATCAGAAGTTGTTTGATATTCTCGGCATGCTCCTTCTCAATTCCGGGAATCTCTAAATCACTGCTACTTCCGCCGGCGGTGAAAACTTCAACTTTTGCGAGTCCGAAATAGCGCGAAACCAAACCTTCATGTAACGCAACGTGTTGTATTCTGTTATAAGGAATTACGATTGTATTGGTAGCGATTATTCCGCTTCTGAACAGCACATCATGCGTTCGGAATGCGTAGCCTTTTTTACGGAATCCAATCCACGAAAAAATAAAAATCAGACTGATTAAAAGTACCGCACCACCAATTATCCAGTATCTGTTCGATCCAAGATCCGGATTAAAATAAAGAAAAGCCGACAGCGTAGTTGCCAGGATGATCGTAAAAACCAGCAGGTTCACCATCAAAACTTTCCAATACTTCGGATGCATCGGTGTGAACTCGACCTGTTCAAAACGCGGTAATTGTGAAGTGTCGATAGTTACATTGGTAAAATTGTCCATAGTAGCTTAGTTTGATTAAGGGAGCCATTTCTTTTCGAAATTTGGCTTTCTCTTTTCGAGGAATGCATCCCGGCCTTCCTTGGCTTCATCGGTCATATACGCCAGCCGCGTCGCTTCGCCTGCAAAAACCTGCTGGCCCACCATTCCATCGTCGGTCAGGTTCATTGCGAATTTAAGCATTTTGATTGATGTTGGCGATTTTGCAAGTATTTCCTGTGCCCAGTCAAATGCAGTTTGCTCAAGGTCGGCATGCGGGATCACGGCATTGACCATTCCCATTTCAAAAGCTTCCTGCGCCGAGTAATTTCGCCCGAGGAAGAATATCTCACGCGCTTTTTTTTGTCCGACCATTTTTGCAAGATAAGCCGAACCGTATCCGCCGTCGAAACTCGTCACATCGGCATCGGTTTGTTTGAATATAGCATGTTCCTTGCTGGCAAGCGTCAGATCGCACACCACATGAAGACTGTGCCCGCCACCAACAGCCCAACCCGGAACAACGGCAATAACGGCTTTTGGCATGAAACGGATCAAACGTTGGACTTCAAGTATGTTCAGGCGATGCATTCCATCGTCGCCCACGTAACCCTGATGTCCGCGCGCTTTCTGGTCGCCGCCGCTGCAAAAAGAATAGACGCCATCTTTTGACGACGGCCCTTCGGCAGATAATAATACCACGCCAATTGAGGTATCTTCCTGCGCATCGTAAAATGCCTGGTAAAGTTCACTTGTGGTTTTGGGACGGAAGGCATTCCGAACATCGGGACGGTTGAACGCAATTCGGGCAACGCCATCGCACTTTTTGTATGTGATGTCTTCAAATTCTTTGGCAGTAATCCAATTCATGTGTATAGGTTTAAATCAATAAATCAAATCAATTTTGGAAATCAGCGCCGGCACAGCCTAAGGCAATACAAGCCAATATTGCAGCCGACATTGCGGAATTAACGCTTCACAAGATAAATTCCATCGTCTTTAATCTCGATCAATTTTTCCTTGTATAAAAGCCCTATTGCTTTTTTGAACGTCTTTTTACTCATTTTGAGTACCGTTCTGATATCTTCGGGATGGCTATTGTCGTTCAGGCGAAGAAATCCGCGGCTAGCGCGAAGTTCGTCGAGAATGCGTTCGGCATTTGGCTCAACCGATGCATAACCCTGTTTTTGCAATGCGACGTCGATTTTGTTGTCGGGACGGATTGTCTTGATGTAGCCCCGCGCACGATCGCCGGTACGGACAGCATCGTCATAAACCTCATCCTTGTATAAAAGACCTTTGTGCTTTTCGTTGATGATGACGTTGATTCCAAGATCGGTGATGTGCGAAACGATCAAATCGACCTCGTCTCCTACTGCAACGGTCAGCGAATCATTATTCAGAAACTGATTGATTTTGCTTGACGCTACCAGGCGGTTTGTTTTTTCATCGAGATAGCAATACACCAGGTATCGTTTTCCTTTTTCCATCGGACGAGCCTGTTCGCGGAACGGCACCATGAGGTCTTTTTCGAGTCCCCAATTGAGAAAGGCGCCGAATTCATTCACGTAATTGACGCGAAGAAGCGCGAATTCATTTAGCAAAACATAGGGTTCGAGCGTTGTTGCCACCGGACGTTCCTCATGGTCAAGGTATACAAAAACGGCCAGCTCCTCGCCAATTTCAAACTCCCTCGGTACGTATTTGTTCGGAAGCAGGATGTCTTCGCCCTGATCGTTTCCCAAAAACAAGCCGACTTTAGTGTCACGCAAAATTTTTAGGGTGTTGTATTTTCCAATCTCAATCATAATTCAAATTTCGTTTAAAGGTACGCAGTTTGCGATATCAACTGTTATTCCAACTCGCGAAAATACTGCAACAGTATTTTATCGTTTAACAGTGTTGGCGTAAATACTTCAAGAATCGCCGGGCGTTCGCTATCGGAATAGAGTTTTTGCAACCCATCCGATAAAGATTGTTCGTCGCTCGCAGAAAAATAGTCGAACCGGTACATTTTGGCAAGATGTTCGGCCGTGAGGCAGTGCGAAGTTTCAAAAAAAGTATTGAACACCTCGTTCTCCTGATGTCCGGGAAGTATCCTGAAAATCCCGCCTCCGCCATTGTTTACGATGATTATTTTAAAATTATTTGGGATGTAATTATTCCACAAGGCATTGCTGTCGTACAAAAATCCGACGTCGCCCGTAATCAACGTGGTTTGCTTTTCGGTTGCAGTTGCCGCGCCAATGGCTGTTGATGTACTGCCATCGATTCCGCTTGTTCCCCGGTTGCAATACACGGCAATCGAAGGATCCACACCGAATAATTGCGCATATCGAATAGGTGCGCTGTTGCTGATCTGAAGCATCGAGTGAGCAGGCAAGTTTGGAAGAATTTGTTCGAATGCCTTTAAATCGGAAAACGGGGTTTTTGCAAGGTACGCAGCATGACGTTGTTTCCTGATACTGCCGATATTGGCTGCCATTTGCTGATAGTGGCTTTCTACAGTTATGGAAGCATTTTTCAATTCTGTCAAAAAATCCTGCGGAGTTCCTTTGAAATGTCGGGTAAGTGCGCCAAATGTATCGTACGCGCGGCTTGGGTCAACGTGCCAGTGCTGCCGGGGCTGAAATTGCCTGAAGAATGTTTTGATCCGTTTGGATACGATCATCCCGCCAAAGGTCAGCAAAATGTCGGGTTGCAGGGCTTTAAAAGCCTCATTGTCAAACGGTGTAATGATTGTATCAATATTACTGAGGAATGAGGGATGGTGCAAATTTGACGTGACTTCGGTCATTACCACTACAGCAGGATCGTTTGCAAGCCATTCGATAAGTTTGGCATCGAGCATCCCGGGATCGGCGGTCCCTACCAGCACCAGTTTTTTTTCAGCTGAATTCCACATTTCAATGGTCGACCATAAATCGTTCGGAAATGCCTCGATAAAGTCGTCCGTATCTGTAATTTTTGGATCTACCGACAAATTTTCGACGGTTTGATACAAAGGTTCCTCGAAAGGCGCGTTAATGTGGACAGGACCTTTCCTAAAACGTGCAATGTCTATTGCGGTTCCAATTTTTGTGTCGTTTTCAGACGAGGCGTCCTCAGACAGATTTGCATTAAACAAAGAATGGTTTTCAAATACATTACGCTGCCGGATCGTTTGCCCGTCGCCTATGTCGATTTTATTCGTTGGCCTGTCGGCTGAAATCACTATCAGTGGGATTTCGCTGTAAAATGCTTCGGCAAAGGCCGGATAAAAATTCAGCACTGCCGATCCCGAAGTGCAGACCACGGCAACAGGTTCCTTGCGCTGCTGGGCAATTCCCATCGCAAAAAAAGCGGCACACCGTTCGTCGGCGATGCTGTAACACGTGAATGCGGGATTGTTTACAAACCCGATCGTAAGCGGTGCGTTGCGCGAGCCGGGTGAAATAACGATATGACGGACGCCTTTTGAAATGCAGATTTGGATAATGCTTTGCGCAAGTGGTATTTTTGGATAGATCATTTAATGCAATTTTCTGCTAAACAAATTTACGATTCCGCCGCCAAAGTCGTCCTATCGGAGTGCAATCTTTTCTATATTTGGTAAAACTTGCAAATCATGTCAATCCAGATCCGCCCTGCCGTAAACGAAGACCTTCCTGCGATTTTGCTGATTGTAAATCACGCGATCGAATTTACGACTGCGAATTATAATTATGAGCCCCAGATGATGAAAACACAGCAAGATTGGTTCAAATCAAAAACCGCGGCAGGTTTTCCGGTAATTGTGGCAACAGACCAATCGGGAGTTGTTGGCTTCGGAACGTATGGTACATTCCGCGAAAAAATCGGATATCGTTTTACGGTTGAACATTCGGTATACGTATCCGAAAAACGCGTTTCGCAGGGAATTGGGAAACTTTTATTAAATCACCTTATCCTAACCGCAAAATCCGAGGGTTATCACACAATGATTGGCGGAATCGACGCTTCCAATACCGCAAGCATCGCATTCCATTCGAAATTGGGTTTTACCGAATGTGGGATCATCCGTGAAGCTGCTTATAAATTCGACCGATGGCTCGATCTTATGTTTATGCAGCTGATTTTGAAATAATCAGGATTTGATCCAATCGACAATTTCGGGGTCGGTAGGCAGTGTTCTTGGCGAAACCACTTTATCGAGTTGCCCTTGCTCATTGATCAGGTATTTTTGAAAATTCCACTGCACTTCCGAATCTTCGAGCCCGTTTTGTGATTTCTGTGTCAGGAATTGATACACTTCATGCATATCGTCGCCTTTGACCGAGATTTTTGCCATCATCGGAAAGGTAACACCATAATTTATTTCGCAAAAAGCGCTGATTTGTTCGTTCGTTCCCGGTTCTTGTCCGCCAAAATTATTTGCCGGAAATCCAACAATCGTAAAATTGTCGTTTTTGTATTTCTGATAGATCTCCTCAAGATCTTTGTATTGAGGTGTCAGGCCACATTCGGATGCCGTATTGACGATCAGTATCTTTTTGCCTTTCAAATCTGCAAAGTCAAATTTGTTTCCTGATAAATCTTCTACCTTGAACTGATGAATTGTCTGTTTTTCCATTGGAGCTGAATTTATAGATTCCTTTTGTGTCTGTGCGTTGTTTTTACAGGCTGCGAATAGTGTTAACACGCAAACGGCAATTATAGATTTCATAATTGTATTTTCAATAAAGTTAAGAAAAAGATTTTGGGAATTGCGTACGAATTGAACGATGATTAATTAAAAAAAGGCCCGCAACGGACCTTTTTTTGTTATCGCTATCATTCAATCCTTTTCTTTTTGAAATAGGCTGCGGCCGAAAGCAGAACGACGAATGTAACCGACCAATATACAAATGTTGGCGTTACGACTTTATCGCCGCTGGCATATGAGTGGAGCCCGCTTAAGTAAAAGTTCACTCCAAAATACGTCATCATAATCGAGTAGAATGCGAAAATTGCCATTACGTTGAAAACCCATTTGCCCCGCATTCCGGGTATGAAACGCGCATGGATCACAAACGCATAAACCATGATGCTGATCAGCGCCCAGGTTTCTTTCGGATCCCATCCCCAGTAGCGCCCCCAGCTTTCGTTGGCCCATTGCCCGCCAAGGAAGTTACCTATCGTCAGCATCACAAGTCCGATTGTCAGCGCCATTTCATTGATATAGGTGATTTCCTTTATGTGAAGGTTCATCAGCTTCTTGTTCTTTTCGGTAGTGAATAACATCAATAATAAAGCAACGATTCCGAGGATCATTCCCAATGTAAACGGACCATAGCTCGCAACGATCACCGCAACGTGTATCATCAACCAGTAGGAATCAAGTACCGGCTGAAGGTTCGCAATCGATGGATCCATCCAACTCCAGTGCGCGATCATCAAAATCATTGAGGTCACAAATGTTCCCGATGCGATTGTAAGTTTGGACTTCCTGTCGAACGCCAATGTAAAAAACATCGTTGCCCAGGCAACATAAATCATCGATTCATACGCATCACTCCACGGTGCATGGCCAGATATATACCAGCGCGCTATGAGGCCGAGCGTATGAAGTCCGAAAAACACAAAAATCAGTCCGTGAAAGAAATTGATCACATAACCAATTGCCTTTTTGTGAAAGAAGATGCTGATTATGGTAAAAAGCAGCATTAAAATTCCACTCAGCATGTACAAATAATACAGATTTTTAAACACATCGTATTTATTGTACAGGATTTCGGATGTGATCCGTTCGTTATCGGGCATCACCTCGCTGCCGTACTTTTTCTGGAACTTGCTTATTCCTTCAAGATAAAAATCAGCTTCCTTGTAACTTCCGCTCTCGGCTGCCATCTGGATCGAATTGAAATACACCGGAAGAATCTGCCTTGTAAAAACCGAATCTTTTCCTTGCATTCCGGCAGTTTCCAGTTCGAGGTGCGAAACCCATTTGTTGTTATCATCACCAGGAATCGGAAAAATCTTAAGTATGCTTCCGTACAGTGCCGAGCCAAGAAGGCTGACCTTCCTATCTGCTTCGATAAAATCCTTTTGAAACTGATTTGGAATTGCCGCTTTGTACGCATCGTCGAGATAGGGCGAAAGTTTGTAATTGCCCTGGTCATCGTAGAATTGAATAAAAGAAGCATATTTGGCCTTACTGTCGATCCCGATGATACTGCGAAGACTGTCATTTCCCCGTTTGAGGTAAATCAGCGGCACCTCAAACCAAACATTTCGGTACTGTAGCATCGACAGGAATACCTGATCCGAATTCATGTCTTTGTAGGTATCGCTTTTGCTGACTTTCCGAAGCAATTCCGATGAAAATGTATTTACGGGCTTCATTCTTCCGCGGTCGTCCTGAACAATCAGGCGGCCAAATTTCGCTGCATGCGCCTCATCGACTTTATATTTTTGGATTACCGAATCGATCTGCTGTGCGGTTGGCGTATGCGAGTGTTGTGCATATCCCCCGAAACTAAAGAACAACAGTAGTATCGTAATGTACTTTGATTTCTTCTTTTTGACGGTTTCAAGTTTTCGTTTCAAATCCGCAAAACGCGAATGTTTTGTAAATAATATCGCCATCATACCAAAATACAGCAGAAAATAGCCGATATAGGTGATCCATGTTCCCCAGAAATCATGGCTGATCGACAAAACCGTACCCTTTTCGTCCGGATCGAATGACGCCTGGAAAAAACGGTAACCTCTGTAATCAAGCACGTTGTTCATATAGATATGTGCGTCAAACGGTTTGTCATCAAGCACCGTGACCTTGCTTTCGAAGGCCGAGTAACTTTTCTCAGTCCCCGGATATTTTGATGCAATGAAATCATTCAGGTGCACTTTAAACGGTAGCGTATAGACTTTACTGCCAAAGAACAGCGTAAAGTCGAGGCCATCAATTGTTACCGTTTGCGGCTCGCCCATTTTTCCTTTGGCGCCAAGCAACGTCACATCATGTGATTTACCATTTGCTTTGACCGTTACTATAAGTGCGTCATCGGTGATTTTATCTTTAAAATCTTCATTCGATTTGAATGTTTTGACCCCTTTGACCGCCGGATCCGGAAATACGAACTGGGCACCTCCCACGCGGTAAAGCGAACGCATCATTAATGGCTGCACCGAATCTTTGACGACTTTTCCCTGTGCCTGGTCGGCCATTCGCATGTAGTCGCCTTCAAATGGCATCTGTATCGTATATTGCTCTCCCGTGGTATTGATGTTGATCGCGCCCTGAGTGAATTTATTTACAGCAAAAAGCAGGTTATGTATGCTTTCGACCTGCCCGCTTTTGAGGTAATGTTCGTGACGTGAACCTTCACCCGACTCGACAAGCTTCAGGTACAGATCGCCGTTTGGATCTTCCTTTACGGTTTCGACGGCACCCATAATGAAATCTTTATACTCGATTTCAAATTTTGTTTCGGCAAACTTTCCGGAAAGTGTAAAATCGTTATCTGTAACCGGTGAGAAAAGTAGATGCTTTTCGAATTCACGGCGGCGCATCTCACCTTTATATTCCCCATCAACAAAAGCGGTCAGAAATGTCCGGTCGGAATAAATCTGATTCTCGGCTTCCCCTTCGCGAATCGGCATGACGCCTTCATAGCTGATGTACCGGGTTACGAATGCACCAAGAAGAATCAGGATAAATGAAAGATGCAGGATTAACGTGGCCCATTTTTCTTTTTTGTAAAGCTGGTACTTTTTGATGTTTCCAAGAAAATTGAGCATGAAGAAAAACATAATGGCTTCAAACCATTTTGTGTTATAGACCCAGATTCGGGCGGTATCGGTATTGTATTCGTTTTCGATGAAGGTCCCGGCTCCCATTGCGACTGCAAAACTGATAAACAAAAAAGCCATGAATCGCGAAGAAAAAAGAAATCCGGTAAGTTTTTTTAGCATGAGAATTAAAAATTACATGATTTTTAAAGGTGTTGCAAAAGTAGTCAAAAAGAAGGGATTGGTTTTCCGTTTAACTTTATTTTTATGGTGTCGCGCCGGATACCGATGCTAGCGCAATATTCACACTTTTGCTGTTTTTTTTCTATCATTGTAACATCAAACTTCGAAATATGGAAATGGTTCATTGCAGAAATTGCGGAAATGTCTTTACAGCCAATTTCTGTAATTCGTGCGGGCAAAAAAAGTTTTCGCAAAAAGACAAAAGCCTCAAGGTCATTTTTGAAGAAATGTTCCATTTCCTGACCCATTTCGAAGGAACGTTCTTCAAGACTTTCAAAACGGTGCTTTTAAATCCGGGCCGGCTCACGGCCGAATATTGCATGGGAATCCGCAAAAAATACTACAAACCGATTTCCTTCTTTTTGCTGCTGATATTCCTTTATCTGTTGTTTCCCTTCGTCGAAGGGCTGAACATGCGGCTTGAGTATTATCCGAGGATTCCGATCGCCGGAGAAATAATTGAAGGACAAATCAATCAAAAATTACTTGAAACGGGAATGCCGTTTTCTGAACTTGCAGCAACATTCAGGCAGAAATCGGAGAAAACGGCAAAAATTTTATTGCTTATATTGATTCCACTGACCGCAATTGGATTATATATAAGCACTTTGAAACGCAGGCCGGCATATGATTACATGATTGCTGCAACGGAAATCAATATTTTCTTCCTGCTTTTTTTCTTCATGTTGTCGCCGATCATCATGACGATTTTAGATGCTATTTTCGAATTGCCACTGCTAACTGATAAAGACCTGTTTCCGATGTTCGTAGGTGTATTTCTGACATGGCTTACGATTTGGGTCCGCCGATTTTTTCAAGCGCATTGGTTCTACTCGATTCTTGCGGCGCTCGTTATAATTGTAATGCATTCTTTTGCGACACATTTCGTTTACAAATGGATTTTATTTGAAATAACATTTTTGCTGGTCTAGCCAATTTATTTGATTTCGGATTGCGGTATTTTTTAAATAATTTAGCCGAATGATTAAAGTGAGCATCATCGGTTCGGGGAATGTGGCCCACCATTTGGCAAGGGCATTCGAGACCAGCCCTGAAGCGCATTTGCTGCAAATTTTGGTGCGGGATCCGGCCAATGCAAAAAATTTTCCTTTCAAAGACAAAATCATTCATAATATTGATAACCTGCTGGAAGCCGATCTTTATATCATCGCAGTTTCAGATTCAGCAGTGACATCGGTATCTGAATCGCTGAAGTTTACCGGCAGAATGGTTGCGCACACCTCGGGAAGCATTCCATTAACGGGCTTAAATGCGAAAAATCGCCGGGGCGTATTTTACCCTTTGCAGACCTTTTCAAAAGAAAAAGCAATAGACTTTCATGAGGTTCCCCTATGTCTTGAGAGCGAGAATCCGGCCGATTACGACATTTTGGAGAAAGCGGCCAATGCGATAAGCCGCAATATTTTTTCAATCAATTCGGAACAACGAAAAGCATTACATGTGGCTGCCGTATTTGCAAGTAACTTTACAAATCACATGTATGTTTTGGCAGCCGAACTTTGCGAACAGCATGAGGTGCCGTTTGAAATCCTTCAACCGCTGATTCGGGAAACCGCAAATAAAGTACAAACGCTAAATCCATTGCAGGCGCAGACAGGCCCGGCAATCAGGCACGACCTTTCAACCATCGATGCACATCTCCAAATGCTGCACGATCAAGACTACACGACAATCTATAAAATGTTAACCCAATCGATACAGAAGCATGGCAAAAAGCTATAAAGAACTGATGAACAATATTACGACGTTCATCTTGGATGTCGACGGCGTACTGACCGACAGTTCGGTGCACATCACTTCCACGGGAGAAATGCTCCGCACGATGAATATTCGCGACGGTTACGCGATGAAGGCAGCTATTGAAAGCGGTTTCAATGTATGCGTAATTTCGGGCGGAAGCAATGAAGGCGTTCGGATCAGGCTTCAGAATCTGGGGATTACAGACATCCACCTGGCAGCTCCCGACAAGGTGCTGACCTTTATGGAATACTGTCGTCAATACGATATAGAACCCGACCACGTTCTATACATGGGAGACGACCTTCCCGATTACCATGTGATGAAATTGGTGGGACTCCCCGCCTGCCCTCAGGATTCGGCTCCCGAAATCAAAAGCATCAGCCGTTATGTTTCGCATCGCAATGGCGGACGTGGTGCCGTTCGCGATGTAATCGAACAGGTAATGCGCGTTCAGGGAAAATGGATGAATTATTTTGATGCGAAATACGACTAACCTTATAATGATGAAATACCTAAAACTCGTCCGTTACCAGAATCTTTTAATGCTCGCCGGAATGCAGTTGTTGTTCCGTTATGGTTTTTTTGAATTGCAGAATGTCCCTGTTGCACTAACCGATTTTCAATTTTCATTACTTGTACTTGCCACGGTCGCGATAGCTGCAGCGGGATATTTGATAAACAATATTTTTGACGTGGCAACCGACCGTGAGAATAGGCCTGGAAGTGTAATTATTGGTAACGGAGTTTCCGAAGGCACTGCCTATAATATATATATAGGATTGAACATCATTGGCGTCGGTCTCGGATTTTACCTGTCGGATGGCATCGGAAAACCCGGATTTGCGGCGCTTTTTGTCGTAATTGCAGCAACACTGTACTTGTATGCTTCATCGTTAAAACGCAGTCTGTTGATAGGCAATATCATTATTGCACTGCTGTTGTCGGTCAGCATACTGGTTGTGGGAGTTTATGATCTTTATCCGATCTTAACCCTGCAAAACCAATCATTGCTTGGGGTCGTTTTCCAAATTTTGATTGACTACGCGATATTTGCGTTTGCGATAAACCTCGTGCGTGAAATCGTCAAAGACCTCGAAGATGTCAATGGCGATTACAATCAGGGAATGAATACACTCCCGATTGCACTTGGTGTGGCACGTACCGCAAAAGTGGTATTCGTGCTTGCACTGGTTCCTGCAATTGCACTGGGATGGTATATTTATACCTACATTTTCCATCTTACCTATGCGGCAATTTATTCGATTGCCTTCATTGCTGCGCCAATGGGATATTTTCTTGTCAAGCTATGGTACGCTAAATCGCAAAAAGATTTCGGACACTTAAGCAGCGTTTTGAAATGGATTGTTTTTTTTGGGATTCTGTCGATTTTGGTGATTTCACTCAACATGAGCTATCATGCTTAAAGCAAAATTCACAAATTACAATATAATCCTGGCATCGGGCTCGCCTCGCCGGCAGCAATTTTTCCTCGATCTTGACCTTGATTTTGAAATCAGGCTAAAGGAAATCAACGAAATATACCCACCTGAACTAAAGGGTGCAGCGATCACCGATTATCTCGCCGTTCTTAAAGCATCGCCATTTGAAGGTGAATTGCTTCCGAACGATTTACTTATCACGAGCGACACAATAGTTTGGTTAAACGGAACAGCATTGGGGAAGCCAAAAGATTATGACGATGCATTTCGGATTCTTAAGCTGCTGTCAGGAAATACGCATGAAGTGATCACATCGGTATGTTTTAAAACCATTGCAGAGACAAAGGTCATCAACGAAATTACCAAGGTGACATTTGCCGAATTTTCAGATGACGTCATCCATTATTACCTCCAAAACCATCAACCCTTCGACAAGGCGGGAGCCTATGGCATCCAGGATTGGATCGGGCTAGTCGGGATATCGAAAATTGAAGGTTCTTATACAAACGTGGTGGGACTTCCAACCGAAAAAGTTTATCAGTATCTAAGCACCTTTAAACTCAAATAATATTATGGATCAGCTAAATCAGTACTCGATAGAACTCATCAGCACAGGATTACTTTTATTAACTGTACTTATTGTACGATTCGTAAGCGAGCGCCTCGTGCGCCGGTATTCGAGGGTTAGCCAGATTTTGGAGCACCGTACAAATTTAGTGATCAAGTACATCAGTATTCTGTTGTTCGTTTTGGTAATGATCGGGATTTTTGCAATTTGGAGCATCCAGACCGATATGATCTTTACAACACTCTCGGCTGTAGTTACGGTCATCGGTGTCGCTCTTTTTGCGCAATGGTCGATTTTGAGCAACATCACATCGGGAATTATTTTGCTTTTCTCGTTTCCGTTCAAAATCGGCGATATCATCAGCATACACGATAAAGATTTTCCGATAGTTGCCGAAATTGAAGATATCCGCGCTTTTCATACACTTCTAAAAACAAAAGACGGCGAGCGTATCTCCTATCCCAATAATCTTTTGCTACAGAAAGGGATTTCTGTATTAAGGGAATTTCGCGAAGAACAGGAATTCACCGACTAGCCTACTGCAAACTTTGTAATATTCGCCCTTAGTCGTGTAACATCAAACCGTTAAAATTGAAAGTATTTTGTATCTGATTCGATGCCGCTAATTAACAGGTATCCTTAGTCAGATCAAATCAATGGCAGAAACTTTCAAATTTCCTTTCTATGCGAAATTGGCTTTTACGCTGGTCAGCTTAATTTCAATTATCGCCATCCTCTATTTGGCCCAGGCTATCATTGTCCCTATTCTTGTAGCAATGCTTTTTGCGATCCTGCTTAGGCCGGTCGGCTCGTTTCTTCAGAAAAAAGGCGTACCTCACGTAATCGCGACCATATTATCTGTATTGCTGATGGTGCTTGTAGTTGTAGGGATTTTTACATTCATTTCGGTTCAGGTCGCCGATATTGCAAACGACTGGGACACAATCAAGACCAATTTCAAAATTCATCTCGCAAATATCCAGGAAACAATCCGCGATAAGTTCAATCTTTCGGAAGTTGAGCAGAAAGATATAATTGATGACGCCGCGGGCGAAGCCGGAAAAAATGGATCCACAATAATCGGAAATACGCTTATTACGTTTACCGATGCGTTGATGAACCTGCTGCTGATACCGATTTATACTTTTTTGTTGCTGCTGTATCGCACACACTTCATGAAGTTCCTTGCTAAACTGTTTCGCAGCGACGATCACGAAACCATGCACGATATTATGTGCCAGGTCAAAGTTTCTGTTCAAAGCTATATTGTGGGACTGATGCTGCAGATGGTGTCGGTTTCGGTGCTTACAAGTGTCGGATTTATGATCATCGGCCTTGAATATGCAATACTGCTTGGAGTAATCGCGGGCCTTTTGAACCTGATTCCGTATATCGGGATTCTTGTTGCGGGCGCACTCAGCATCATCGCATCGCTTACCACAACGCCCGACTTGTCGATTGTGATCGGCGTAGTAATCGTGATCGCGCTAACGCAGCTGATCGACAATAATTTATTGGTACCGATGATCGTAAGTTCCAAAGTCCAGATCAACGCTTTTGTTTCAATTGTAGGCATAATCATTGGCGGAACAATCGCAGGAATTGCAGGCATGTTTTTGGCAATTCCGCTGATAGCAATCCTCAAAGTCATCTTTGACCGAATTGCTCCGCTGAAGCCGTGGGGATATTTGATGAGCGACGATCTCCCGAAAACGTACCGATGGAGAAAAATCAAACTGCCTCTTTATACTTTCGATAATGCCTCCGATAATGTGACCGTAGATACAAAGGCTGTGGTTTACTTCACCGAAACATCTACCAATTCTGAAACGGAATCCGGAAAAAACTAAATATATGGGAAAAATTACTCCGGTAAATATTAAGAATTACGCGGCCAAACGCTCGATGAAAGTGTCGGATGCGACAATAAGACGTAAGAACAAATTCAATAAATTCCTGATAAACGTCGCCGATGTCGTTTTATTCCTGATGCGCGTTTTCCGCGATACGTTCTCACGCGGATTTGAATTCAGGGAATTCATAAAACAATGCTACGAGATCGGGAACAAATCACTCGGACTGATATCTGTTACAGGTGTCATAATCGGTCTTGTGCTTACCATACAATCACGGCCGGTGCTGGTTGACTTTGGCGCCGAATCGATGCTTCCGGGAATGGTTGCAATTTCGATAATCCGTGAAATGGGCCCTGTAATTACAGCTTTGATTTGTGCGGGTAAAATTGGATCGAGCATGGGTGCCGAACTCGGGTCGATGCGGGTTACAGAACAAATTGATGCGATGGAAGTTTCATCGACGAATCCTGTCAAATTTCTAATCGTTCCACGCGTACTTGCCGCCACGTTGATGATTCCGTTATTGACCTTATACGCAGATGCACTCGGAATTTTAGGAAGTTGGGCCGGCGCAAATATAAAAGGCGACATGAGTTTTGTGCTTTTCAATTCGCGTGCGTGGTCATCGGTTGCTTTTTCAGACCTTTTTCCGGCAGTCATAAAAACATTCTTTTTCGGGCTCGTAATCGGACTTGTGGGTTGCTACAAAGGTTTTAACGCCGGCCGCGGAACCGAAAGCGTTGGCAAGGCAGCGAATTCAGCTGTGGTAATGGCGTCATTGCTGGTGATTATTGTCGACTTGGTCGCGGTACAAATAACTGATTTACTAAAATGATAAACGATACGAACGATACGGCAATAGCAATCACAAACCTCAGCAAGCGCTTTGGCGATCTCGAGGTGCTCAAGAATCTCAGTCTGACGTTGAAAAGACAGGAAAACCTCGTGGTTTTAGGGAAATCAGGAACCGGCAAGTCGGTTCTGATCAAATGCATCGTTCGACTATTGAATCCTGATGCCGGAACAATAAATGTTTTGGGCGACGATATTACGGCGATGGATTCAAAGGAACTAAGCGAGGTAAGAAAGAAAATCGGTTTTCTGTTTCAAAGTGGCGCACTTTACGATTCGATGACCGTACGCCAAAACCTGGAATTTCCGCTTCGTCGAATAAAAAAAGAGCTGAAGGAGGACGAAATCCAGGCAAAAGTGCAGGAAGTGTTGGAAAACGTAGGGCTTCCCGATGCAATCGACAAAATGCCGTCAGAACTATCAGGCGGAATGCGAAAGCGAATCAGCCTTGCGCGTACAATCATAGTAGATCCTGAAATAATGTTATATGATGAACCTACAACAGGATTGGATCCGGTAACCTCTAACGAAATAAGCATCTTGATCAATGAGATACAAAAGAAATACAAAACCGCATCAATAATCATCACGCATGATATAGAATGCGCACGGACAGTTGCCGATCGCTTCATAATGTTGAAGGATGGCGAAGTTTACAAAGATGGCAGCCTGCGCGATTTCGAAGAATCGACAGATCCGTTTATCAGTGCATTTTTTAGTCAGAACCAAAACACAAAATGAGATACTCATGAACACAAATTCAAACACATTCAAAATACGCCTCGGTCTATTCATAACAGTAGGCATTGCTTTGTTCCTGACCGCAATATTTTTCATAGGAAAGCAAAAGAACCTTTTTGATCCGGTTTTTAAACTGTCGACACATTATAATAACGTTAGCGGACTCCAGGTAGGAAATACGGTGCGATTTTCAGGAATCAATGTTGGAACGGTCGATAAAATCCGAATCGTCAATGACACCACCGTGCAGGTCGACATGCTGATACAAAAAGACGTACAACGTTTTATCAAGAACGATGCGATGGCGATAATCGGTTCTGAAGGTATCATCGGCGACCGTGTGGTCGTAATATCCAACGGTGATCCGGGCTCGCCGCAGGTAAAAGATGGACAGGCAATTGCTTCGAGCGAACCGATCGAGACCGATGCAATTATGGCAAGCCTGCAGATTACAGCTGATAATGCCGCCATCGCAACTGATGAGATTACGGAGATTTTATATAAAGTCAATCGCGGTGAAGGAACTTTAGGACGCCTGCTGAACGACGAACAAATTGCCGAAAACATCGATCAGACCATCGAAAACCTGAAAGCCAGTTCGCAAGGGCTCGAGGAAAATATGGAAGCTGCTAAGCACAACTTCTTGCTTCGGGGTTATTTCAAAAAGAAAGAAAAAGCCGCAGCAAAAAAGAAAAAGGAAAACGAAGAAAAATTAAGAAAAGCGGAAAAAGCCAAGAAGGAAGCAGAAGAGAAAGCCAAAGCGGAAGCTGAAAAGCAAGCGAAAAAAAAGTAACTGGCAACGCCTTGAAATAATGTAACTAAATATTGAAGTTATATAACAAGCTACGGACCTATAATCTGCAAATTTACCTTCACCTTATTATTTTCCACGAAATGCGACAGGCATTCGGCAACAGAGATTAATAAGTCAACGGGGTAAGCTATTCACTGCTAAAACAGTACGGAAATGAAAGTATCAACTACACGCCAGGCCAATCTGACTTCCCGCAGAAAAATTGCAGTTCCACCAAGAGCTTCATTTAATGCTGCCGACAATCTGAAAAAAATCACCGCTGATTTTGGAATCCTGCAACATGAAAAAATAAATAAACTTCATGGCAAGTCGTTTCATTCCTTGTGTGATAATGCGTTGGCGCTGATTTCATCATGCAAGCAATTCCAAATTACTTCGGACCCAATTTACCTAAAGTACATTAATCGATATTTGGATTTCATAACTTCAAGTCAGCATGCCGATGGTGTATTTCACAATAAGCGTAATGAAAATTCAACATCCGACTCCAAAGAAATATTGGAAGATGCAAACGGATATACTATTTGGGCGCTCGGTTATTTAACCGCGATGCACGGCATCATTCCCGATGATATGGTTCAACGGGCGGAAACGATGCTGCAAATGGGGTTAGTCGGAATGCAAACAGTCGAGAGTAAACGTGCGGTGGCGCTGATCATCAAAGGCCTATATTTTTATAATACGTATGCGAGTTCACTTGCGGTCAGCTCATTGATAAAATCGCTGGCTGATCGCCTTTCGCAGATGTTTTTGGCAACAGCAACAAAAGAATGGCAATGGTTCGAACACAATATCGCATTGGGAGACAGTGTTCTTCCGGAAGCTTTGCATTGTGCATTTCTGGACACCAATGAATATATCTATAAGGACATTGCTAAAGCATCATTTGATTTTCTTTTATTGAAAACATTCACTGAATTTCCTTCAGCAAGTAAAAAATCACGCGTTAAACCGGCGCGAAAAACTTCCGATCTTGTAAATATTGTATTGGCATTAGGAAAATTTTTCGGTTACTACAAGGAGAATTTTTATCTTTCAAAAATTAATAGCGCCTACAGTAAATTTTCCGATTCGCATCAGTTTCAAGCGATGCAGGTGGCTTAATGCAAATATTGCAACATTCCCCAATAGTTTTATAACGGCTATTATTATGAAGTATGGCAACTTTGTATAGATGCATAATTCTAATAACGTTGATATGGATACAGGTAAAATCGTAGCAGGTGCACTCGTTGGAGTTGCTGTCGGAGTTGTTTGCGGAATTTTGTTTGCTCCTGATAAAGGATCGGATCTCCGCAAAAAAGTTGCCATGAAAAGTTCCGATTACATCGATAATATAAAAGTAAAGTACAACAGCGTCATCGATTCGCTGACTTCAAAATTAGATCACGCATCGAACGACGGAATCAACCTGGACGATGAAGTTTGGGAGGCGGCCGAAAATACCGGAAATCCGTTTAGTCATTCCTAACCAAAACCACCGTTTATGAAGGAGAAATTCGAAATTGCAGAAGAACTTTTTGAAAAGGCCAAAAATCTCGCTACCACCAAAATCAAACTTTACAAATTAAAAGCGATTGATAAAGCCGCCGATATTTTCGCATCTGTTGCTACAGGATTGGCTTTAGCGATAATCAGCCTTTTTCTTATCGCCATGCTGTCGACAGGGCTGACACTCTATCTGGGCGACCTCTTCGGTAAGCCACACCATGGTTTCTTTGCAGTAGCGGGTCTGTATGTTGTGTTCGCGATAATTGTATTGATGCTTCGTAAAACAGTATTGACAAAATTCTTCACCAGTTTTTTAATTAACGAGATTTTTAAAGATAAACGAGATGCAAGCAATAAAAGATGATGCTTCACTAGCTGAAGCAATCCGTGCATTGGAAAGCCGGGACGTAATGCAAACCGAGGACCTGAGACTTCAGTGGGAAAAAGCAAAAGAAAACCTTAAACCGTCGGCTTTGATTAAAGACGGTGCGCAGAGTTTATTTGCATCGCCCGACTTCAAGGAAACCGTCATTAAGGGAGTTGTCAGTATTGCAACGGGACTTGTGACCAAAAAAGCGATAGTAGGTTCTACACACGGCGGAATTAAATCATTGCTGGGAACACTGATTCAGACCGGAATTACCGGTCTCGCCTATTCCAATGCGGATCCGATTAAATCAAAAGGCGCATCGTTGCTCTCTACATTATTAAAAAAACTGCGGATTGGCTAGTAATTGTTGCGATTATCAATAAACTCATACGTCCAAAAGTGTACTTTTGAAATATCTTACTTCGGAGTTTAATTTCATGCGCGCAACGACCCGTCTCACTCTCATTCTGATTTGCTGTCTGCCTTTTTTGGCAAAAGCGCAACAGGAAACTGTTAAGGATTCAGCACATATTTATAAGAAAATCGAAAGCTATTCCGAAAAACGAAAATTCACCAAATTCCTTCATGGCTTAATTTTCGAGCCATTGACACCAAAAAAAATTAAGGCCCGTAAGAAAGTCCAACGACAACGATTCCGTGCCTTCGAAGGAAAAATCATTAGAAATATCAACATTACCACATTGGATCCGTTTGGCTATTCCGAGACCGATACCGTGGCACGTCCGCGTCAGAAAGTCTCTGAAATTGGTAACAGACTGCATCTTAAGACCAAGAACCTGACGATTTGGAATTTGCTTCTCATAAAGCGAAATAAACCTTTTGATTCTTTGCTGGTGAAAGAATCGGAACGTTTAATTCGTTCGCAACGTTATGTAAGACGGGTAATCATTACCCCACTGAATGTATCAAAGGACTCTGTTGATGTCGATATACGCGTGCTGGATTCATGGAGCCTCGTCCCCGATTTTGCGGCAAGCAGCAGCAGGGTGACCTACGGACTCACCGAACGTAATTTCATGGGATTCGGGCATCGGTTTGAGAATACATACCGAAAGAATCTTGATACCAAAGACGATGCATTCAGTACGCGGTATACGATTCCGAATATCATGAACACCTATATCAGGACCACACTTGATTATCAGATAGACCTCAACGATAATTATAACAAAAGCATCAACATTGAACGGCCGTTCTTCTCTCCGTATGCCAGATGGGCGGCGGGAGTTTATATCGGTCAGCAGTTCCGGCATGATACCCTACCAGATGTTGACCAAATTTATGCGTTTCAAAACTTTAAAACCAATGTTGTTGATGTATGGGCCGGCCATTCCCATCAGTTATTTAAAGGACAGACCGAAGATGACCGTACAACCAATCTTATAACATCGGCACGCTTTCAGCACATTGATTATGTTGAGCGTCCGCGTTTTGAGTACGACACGATCAATTTCTATTCGGATGAACGATCGTGGCTTTTCGGTGTGGGTGTCGCTTCACGTCAATACGTTGAAGACAAATACCTTTTTAATTACGGAATAATCGAAGACGTGCCAGTGGGCAAAGCAATCGGGATCACTGCAGGATTTCAGGATAAAAACAGTTTACGCCGACTCTACCTGGGTGCTCGGCTAACGACCGGTAAATATTATAAATGGGGATATTTAAGCTCGAATTTTGAATACGGAAGCTACTTCAATGAAGGCGACAGCGAACAAAGTGCGTTTGTATGGCAAACAAACTATTTTACAAATCTTGTCGAAACAGGGAAATGGAAATTTCGCCAGTTCATCAAAACCCAGTTCATAATTGGTAACGACAGGCAGCCATCAACAGGAGATTGGCTCGATTTGAACGAAAGCAATGGATTGCGTGGCTTTCAAAGTGAAATGTTCGGAACAAAGAAAATGCTGCTTACACTTCAAACGCAGTCCTATTCGCCCTGGAATGCCTGGGGATTTAGACTTAATCCCTATTTAAGTTACACCATCGGTACTTTGGGCAACGCTGCAGATGGATTTTCCAAAAGTAAAGCATATTCGCAATTGAGCCTCGGATTTGTAATAAGCAACGATTATCTCGTATTCAGTACGTTCCAATTGTCGATCTCGTACTATCCGGTCATCCCTAATGTTGGCGAACACCTTTTTAAAAACAATGCATTCAACACCGAAGACTTTGGTTTACAGGACTTTGAACTTGGAAAACCCCGTACGGTTATTTACGAATAAGAATGGTGTAAATATTATAATGATATTATCTAATTATATAACCCGGTATGTTTTTATTGCGGGTACCTTTATGTAAATAACCAAAAATCTATTTTATGAAAAAATCAATTTTACTTGGAATGATGATGGTACTATCGACTGCATTTTCGCCTCAATTCATGAATGCAGCAACACC
>JAEYZX010000061.1 GCA_023427845.1 Bacteroidota bacterium | reverse complement strand
GGTTTTGAGAGCCAACAGCGGCTCTGAGTTCATCGAGCCTAATTCTAAAGATATTTCAGTTTATGTTTTGTTCGATTCTGCTACCCGGTTCAGGGGTTCACTTCCATTTACCTGTTCAACAGAAGATTTGGCAATAAACAATGAACTCCTCAATCGCGCTGAGACTTCGGCGCTGGCCAACAATGGTTCATACAAAACTATGCGGTTAGCACTTTCGTGCACAGCAGAGTATACCACTTATCATGGAGGTACAGTTGCCGGTGCGCTAGCCGCTATGAATGCAACGATGACCCGGGTGAATGGTATTTTTGAAAAAGATTTGGCGCTGCATTTAAATATTATTGCAGGAAATGACGCAGTGATTTATACGAACGCTGCAACCGATCCATATTCTCCGTCTTCTAATATGAATAACTGGAATGCGGAGCTACAATCCACGCTTACCTCGGTTATTGGTGATGCCAACTATGATATTGGCCACCTTTTTGGTGCTACCGGTGGAGGAGGGAACGCCGGTTGCATTGGTTGCGTCTGCGGTCCTGGTAAAGGAAGCGGATATACTTCACCGGCAGATGGAATTCCGACAGGGGACTTCTTCGACATTGATTATGTAGCACATGAAATGGGGCATCAGTTGGGTGCCAATCACACATTTTCACATGCAAATGAAGGCGCCGGTGTAAACGTTGAACCTGGAAGCGGTTCGACCATCATGGGATATGCCGGTATCACAAATTATGATGTTCAGGCGCACTCGGATGATTATTTTACTTATAGAAGTATTCTTCAAATACAAAACAATTTAGCAACCAAAAGCTGTCCGGTGAGTACTCCTATAACCGGAAATTCAGCTCCGGTCGTAGACGCAGGTGCAGATTGGACAATTCCAAAAGGAACTGCATTTAAATTGGTTGGTTCTGCGACGGATGCGCAGGGAGATGCTCTTACGTATACATGGGAACAAAATGATACCGGCAACGGATTAACAACCGGTGCAAATAGTGTTGCGGGACCAAATAAGGCTTTTGGCCCAAATTTCCGAAGCCTCCCGCCGGTGGCTACACCGGTTCGCTATATGCCTGCGTTATCAAGTGTGCTTAACAATACCCTGAGCACAACGTGGGAATCGGTGAATAACAATGCGAGGGCGTATAATTTTACGCTTACTGCGCGCGACCATAATCCGGCCGGCCAGCAAACGGGAACCGACGCCAACATTATTACCGTAAGTGCGCTTCACGGACCGTTTACGGTGACTTCACAGAATACGGATGCCCTCAGCTGGACGCAAAATACTTCGCAGACCATTACCTGGACTGTCAATAGTACTAACTTATTGGTAGGTTCGTCAAATGTTAATATCAAACTGTCAACCGATGGCGGTCAGACATTCCCAATAATGTTGGCCGCAAACACACCTAACGACGGTACCGAAACAATCACGGTGCCAGACCTCGCATCTCCAACTTGTAGAATCTTGATTGAACCCGTAGGAAATATCTACTACGCTGTAAATTCAAAAACTTTTGCAATCGGATATACACTTACAAATCAGTGCAATACCTACTCGTATACTACACCGTTGTCAATTCCGGATGGCCTTGGGTCTAATGTACCGGGCCCAACCGTATCTTCAACAATCAACGTTCCGGTCAACAATATGATTACAGACGTAAATGTGACGGTAAATGGTACCCATTCCTACTTCTGGGATCTTGTTGTATCGGTTATTCATCCCGATGGTACTCCGGTCAGATTGCTTAACAGAGAGTGTAATAACCCGTCAACGGGCTTCGATATTTTATTTAATGATGGTGCTCCTCCTATTGTATGTCAGCCAAATCCGGTTACAGGTACTTACGCGCCTGATACTGCGCTAAATGCTTTCAACGGTAAAATGACATCGGGTAACTGGCAGTTAACAGTAAATGACAACTGGAATGGAGATACCGGTACTATTAATTCGTGGTCTATGGAAATTTGCGCACTGGTTGCAACGTTGGCCACCCAGGATTACTCGCTTGCTGAGTTCAGTTTGTATCCTAACCCTAATGACGGTAATTTTACGGTTAAATTCAATTCCGTTTCTACGAATGAAATTTCAATCGCCGTGCATGATATTCGAGGGCGAAGAGTTTTTGAGAGACAATACGGAAATACAGGATTGTTCTCCGAGAATATCGGGCTTAACGTTGAGTCAGGAATTTATCTTGTTACAGTCCAAGATGGAGAGCGAAAAGAAACCAGGAAAATTGTGATTGACTAACACAACAACACCATTGAAAAGGCGGCAGGGATGTCGCCTTTTTTTTATTCCGTTAAAGTTTATGCGGTCTCGCAAATGTTTTCTACTTTTAAGCCTTTAAAAAATTTAAAAATGAACAAAAAAATACTTTTTAGTTTAATAGCCCTAGTAATATTTGCCGGCGGCTATGGTCAGAGTCAATTTTGGCGATCTGTTGAATCCAGTAAGATCGTATCATTGCCGAAAGCAGAACGCGAGGCATTTCCAACACAGTACAAACTTTTTTCGCTTGATTATGAAGCGTTCAAGACCCTGTTGGCAACTGCTCCGGCTCGTGGTACTGCTCAAAATTCTTCAGTTGTTGTTGCATTTCCAACGCCTACAGGTGAGATGGAAAACTTTACGATTTACGAAGCATCTGTCATGCATCCCGAATTGGCTGCGAAGTTCCCTGGCAGCAAATCTTATGTCGGTCAATCAATTGATGATGCGTCAACTACAATTCGCTTCAGTACGACAATGTTCGGACTGCATGCGATGAGAATGTCAGCAGCAGGTACTGCTTACATCGATACTTATACGACTGACCTTCAAAATTACATCGTTTACGACAGAAAAGACATTACCCGTGTACGAGATTTCACATGCCATGTTGTCGACGAACCTACTGTGGATGATGTTTCCGGCAGAGGGGCGGCAGAGAGCCTGGCAAGTGATGGTATTTTCAGGACTTATCGTCTTGCTATGGCGTCTACAATTGAATATTCTGCGTTTCATGTAAATGCGGCAGGATTGAATGGCGGAACTCTTGCTCAAAAGAAAGCTGCAGTATTGGCAGCAATGGTAGTTACTATGACTAGAGTAAATGGTGTGTATGAACGCGACATGTCTTTGACAATGCAGTTAATCCCAAACAACGAAGACATTATTTTTATAACAACGGATTCTTTTGACAATAACAATACCAATAATATTTTACTGAGCCAAAGTCAAACCGTTATCGATAACACGATTGGAAGTGCAAATTATGACATAGGCCATACGGTAAGTACGGGCGGAGGCGGAGTTGCTACACCTAATACACCATGTACCGCTAGTAAGGCTCGGGGAGTTACGGGTCTACCAGCACCTGTTGGCGATCCTTTTGATATTGATTACGTAGCGCATGAAATGGGACATCAGTTTGGTAGTTCACATACGTATAACAATGAATGTGGAGGAAATGTTGTGACGCACGCTTCTTATGAGCCAGGTAGCGGATCAACAATCATGGCATACGCAGGTATTTGTGCGCCGAATGTCCAGAACAATTCCGATGCGTATTTCCATTGGTACAGCATCCAGCAGATGACTGCATTTATATCCGGAGTGGGAGGTACATGTCCGCAGAGTGTAGCTAACGGAAATGCTGCACCAGATGCAAATGCCGGTCCAGATTTTATTATCCCTAAAGGAACTGCATTTATATTAAAAGGTTCTGCATCAGATGCTAATGGTGATGATTTGACCTACTCATGGGAGCAACGCGACAATCAATTAACGACGCAACCTCCACTTCCGACTGCAACAACTGGTCCGAACTTCAGATCACAAGTGCCATCACCTTCACCAAACCGTTATATGCCGGAATTTAGCAGCGTACTCGCGGGGAATTTGACGCCAACATGGGAAGTTGTTCCGAATGTTGCACGAACAATGAATTTTGCATTAACTGTTCGTGACAACAGAACTCCAAATGGCGGTCAGACAGATCGTGATGATATGAGTGTGACGACAGCATCTGTAGGCCCATTTGTTATTACAGGTCCTTCTGAAGAAAATGTAAGCTGGACACAAAACTCTACTCAAACCGTAACCTGGGATGTTGCAGGAACTACCGCAAACGGAATCAATACCTCGCATGTAAACATTCTTTTTTCAAGTGATGCAGGCGCTACTTTTACTCCGCTGGTTTCAAATACGCCTAATGACGGAAGCGAATCGATTACTGTTCCCAACATTGCTTCACCTTATAACCGCATAATGATTGAAGCGGTTGGAAATATCTTCTATGCTGTTTCTAAAAACATCGCAGTTGGTTATACCGTAACAGTTACCGAGACCTGTACGCCATTTACAGCAACGCCGAACGCTAATGTAAGCGGCGCGGTAAATACCGGATATTATGGATACCAAGTAAATGTTCCTGCGAACATAATGTTTGATAAAATGACCGTCGATGTAAACATCACGCACCCTGAACCGAACGATCTTCGAATTGGTTTGGCAATTCCTGGTAGTGGCGTGGTAAATGCGGTCTTTTATGACCGGGATTGCCCGGTATTTTCACCGGTTCAGAATGTGGATGTCACATTCGACGACGATGCTCCTGCACTTGCATGTGTAAACATAAATGCCGGAAATAGCTACGCACCAATCGACCAATTGAGCCAGTTCGTCGGAATGAGCTCACAAGGTACATGGAACCTGGCGGTTGCCGATGCTACAGCCGCAAATAACGGAACGCTGAACAGCTTCACGCTGACATTCTGTACAACAACTACCACGGTAACGCTTGCAAATGACAGTTTTGAATTTGCCGATTTCGCGGTTTATCCGAATCCAAATAATGGTAATTTCACTGTTCGATTTGATAACGAAAGTTCGAATGATGTCATGATTATGATCCACGACATAAGAGGCCGACAAATATTCGAAAACAAGTACCAAGGCGGAGGCCTGTTTAATCAGGAGATTCAGCTGAACGATGCTGCAGCCGGAGTTTACTTGATGACCGTTTCAAACGGTGAGCACAAAACGGTTAAGAGGATCGTTGTTGAATAACAATGGTTTTAATCAAATAAAAAGGGAAGCATTGCTTCCCTTTTTTATTTTGCTATAAACTGTAGATTATTTATGGTATGTGGAACGTCAGGAATTGTAAAGTTTATATTGATCCGATATTCGTCCTTTTTCTTTTTTACCGAAAGTTGCCCATCGACGATCGTATAATATCCTGCGTCACGGCAAAAACAAAATCTCCCGAATAATGCTTGTGTGACTTGAATATCAGTATCGGCGAGTACAATCTCAGGATGTTTTGCATCAATTTGGAAAATGATCTCCTCACGATAGCCGGCATCTGCCAATTCCGCATCCGTTTTCTTGGTGTATCTGTAACGGATCACATCGAAACCTTGATGATCCAGTAGTTGATAGTAAGTGGCTCCGGTACCATCGCGTTTGACCGTCAATCTTTTGTTTTTTAAAAGTTCAACGGTGCAATCACCATCGGTAGGGCAGTTATCGACTGTAAAATCAACGGTAGACAACTCGGTCGGTTTTTTTGCACTGCAATTAAATAATAGCAGCACAATCGGTAAAAGAAAAACTGTTTTCATGGTAGAAGTTTTTGAAGGTTTATCAAATAGCCCGCCAATTATTTTCCGTTGAAAGCACTCATCGTATTTTCGAGACCTGCAGTAGCAAACGATTTTATGATTTCAGAAGCCAATTCGAGTCGTTCCGGAAGCTTAGCATTTTCGTCATCGCTCCAGTTTCCCAGGACGTAATCTACCTGCTGTCCTTTTTTAAACTCGTCGCTGATTCCGAAACGAAACCGCGTATAATTGGTCGTATTGAGAACCAAACTGATATTCTTCAAACCATTATGTCCGCCATCGCTGCCTTTGGGCTTTATTCTGATTGTGCCAAAGGGCAGATTTAGATCATCGGTGATTATAAAGATATTTTCAAGCGGAATATTTTCTTTTTGCATCCAATATTGTACGGCTTTCCCGCTGAGGTTCATATACGTATTGGGTTTCAAAAGAAAAAAGGCCCGGCCTTTGAACGAGTATTTTGCCAGAGTGCCAAGTTTTACGGTCTCAAATTGAAGCGATTCCTTTTTTGCAAAATAATCCAGAATCTTGAAACCGACGTTGTGGCGGGTATTGACATATTCGGCGCCGATGTTGCCAAGTCCGACGATTAGGAATTTCTTCATGGGATCAACTGATGTTTCTTGAGGAGTAGGTTTGAATAGATTGGATAGCCAGTTCATATCGTAAAGATAAATTGAAAATGTAACAATTCATAAATGTACCAATCTGATAACTGGAAAATTTACTACCTGCGTTGAAAATAGAATTCCAGAAAGGTAGCTTCGGCATCATAAAAAAAGCTGCTCGCTAAACCCGGCGTCCTTAACGTTTATGGCTTAAACCCTAACCCCGCATCATAGCCCCGATGGAAGCGGCATCCTTTTTAGCGCTTCTTTAGCGCTGAAAAGATAGAGCATACAGCGGGAAATAGCTTTAAACAAATTCCAAAAAATAAATTCCAAATTCCAAAGAGCAAATTCCAAATTCCAAATTCCAAAAAACAAATTCCAAAGAGCAAATTCCAAATTCGAAAGGCCAACGGAATCAATTCTAGGCCGTTGCGACTCTTGGAATTTTGTATTTCAATAATTGAATTAAAAAAAAAGCACCAACCTTTCGATTGATGCTTTTCTATAGAATCTAGATAAAATATTATTTCTTTTTCGCGCCTTTTGCAGCAGGTGCTTTCGCAGCTTTTGCGGCTTCCTGAGCGGCCTTCATCGCAGCACGTGAGATTCTCACCTGAGCAACAACAGTGTTGTCCGGGTGCATCAATTTGTAGTTGTCCGATTTTAAAGCCGTTACATACATTTTGTTACCCATTTCCATTGGCGTGATATCGGCTTCGATAAAATCCGGAAGGTCTTTTGGCAACGCTTTTACTTTCAAACGCCGTTGGTTCAAACGCAAAACTCCACCTAAAAGCACACCCGGAGACGTTCCTGTAACTTTCACCGGAACTTCCATTGTAATTTCCTTGTCGTCTTTCAGTTCGAAAAAGTCAATGTGCAAAATCCTGTCAGATACCGGGTGAACCTGGATGTCCTGTAGGATTGCGTTGAGTTTTTGGCTACCCAAATCGATCACAACAGTGTGCGCGTTTGGAGTGTAAACCAAGTCCTTGAATTGTTTTTCATCTGCTGAAAAATGAACTGGTTGATTTCCTCCGTATAACACGCAAGGAACCGCTCCAGCATTACGTAAGGCTTTAGTCGCAACTTTGCCCACGCTTTCTCTTTCTGATCCTTTAATCGTAATCGATTTCATTGTAAAATGTATATAATTAATAAAAAAAATACTTTTTTTGAGCCGTCAGCTTTCAGCAAGCAGCGTTCAGCTTTTTTGGGCGTTGCGCAAGCGCCGGGCTTTTCGCGGTGCATGGCACCTAGCTTCAATCCCTAACGCGGATTCGAAATTTCAAATTCCAAAATCCAAAATCCAAAATCTAAATTCCAAAATCCAAATTCCAAAATCCAAAATCCAAAATCCAAATTTCAAATTCCAAATTCCAAATTCAAAATTCCAAATTCAAAATTCCAAAATCCAAAATCCAATGTGTCCAAAAGACAGTTTGGGATTTGGAATTTCCGTATTGGAATTTCAAGCTAACCGCTACATAAGAAACTTCCCGCTAATCGAGTTGTTGTGATGTACCATGTGCATAACCTCTGCAAAAAGCGGCGCACAACTCACCACTCTTATCTTTTTTGATTCTTTCTTCAACGGAATCGAATCGGTAACTATGAGTTCGAGCAATTTCGATTTTTCGATTTTCTCGTATGCATCTCCCGAAAGGATCGCATGCGTACAAATTGCCCTTACGCTCAACGCGCCTTTTTCAATCATCAAATCGGCTGCCTTTGCCAGTGTGCCTCCGGTATCAATCATGTCGTCAACCAGGATTACATTCCGGCCTTTGACTTCGCCTATCAACTCCATGGTATCGATCACATTCGCGATTTTTCGCTGCTTGTAACAAATCACAACATCCGATTCCAAAAACTTCGAATAGGCATAAGCTCTTTTTGAGCCTCCCATATCGGGTGATGCAATCGTAAGGTTGTCGAGCCCGAGACTTTTTACGTACGGCAAAAAGATTGTCGATGCAAATAAATGGTCGACAGGTTTCTCGAAAAACCCCTGGATCTGGTCGGCATGCAAATCCATTGTCATGATTCGCGTTGCGCCGGCTGCCTGTAATAGGTTGGCGACCAGTTTAGCTCCAATCGGCACTCTTGGTTTGTCTTTCCTGTCCTGACGCGCCCATCCGAAATACGGAATAACGGCGGTTATATGTCGGGCGGAAGCGCGTTTTGCGGCGTCGATCATCAATAAAAGTTCCATCAAATTGTCGGAACTCGGAAATGTTGAACACACTATAAAAACACGCAATCCTCGGATTGACTCTTCATAAGAGGGTTGGAATTCCCCATCGCTGTATTTTGAGAACGTGACCTTTCCCAGTGGGACTCCGTAATCCTTGGCAATCTTTTCAGCCAAATAGACACTTTGTGAACAAGCGAAAATCTTTGCTTCCGGTTCCTGGTGTGGCATTTTAGTTGGTTGTTTTAAACCCGCTGCGCTCCCTAATTTGCATTTCGGAAGTGCCTCGGTAGTAGTTAGTTAGTTGTGTACGCGTTAGCGAGGTGCAAATTTAGGAATAAAATTGTAGTATCGAAGTATAAAAACGAGTATTTTTTGTTTTAGTTGCGGGAATGTTTTTTATATTTGCACCGTGTTTACGGGCAGTCAATGAAAGTTTTCTGCTTGTTGCGTAAAATCAAGAAATTGATTTTTGTCTGCAATGCCCGGATGGCGGAATTGGTAGACGCGCTGGTCTCAAACACCTGTGGGAAACCGTGCCGGTTCGACTCCGGCTCCGGGTACTTTAGAAGCCTCTTCAGATGAAGGGGCTTTTTCTATTTTTGAATGGAGTCAACTATTTTTAAAGACTACTCCGTTCCGGATAATTAGATTATGCAATAGACGCTGGTCTTAAAGCTTGTGGTTCAAACCTGCGCGTTTAGTAATAACAAGTCCTAGTCTTCCTGAAATCCGCAACTAATTCGTGATTCGAACAATCGCTAACCGTCGAACAAATCCTTGATAAAAAAACTCAACTGTAGTCTCGTGGATTTTTGTTAAATTACATGAACTTAAAACCGCTAAGACATGAACACAGCAAAAATTATCGGCTTGATTCTGCTTATTGGCAGTATCGCATTCGGATACATTGGATTAAATAAAATTTCAGAAAGTTCCAAATCGGTCGAAGTGCTTGGTTTGGAAATTGAAGCATCCGACAACTCCGGAAAAGAGCAGGGTTATCTTTTTGTAGGGCTCGCTGTCGTTCTTTTAATAGGTGGAATTTATACCTTAAATAAACGAAAGTCCTAAAGCATAAATCGACTGCTATTGTGTTCCCTGCCAGCATAAAGACCCGTCGGTCGTGTTTCCGAGAGCGAGATAATGGTTGTAGGTAGATTGGTCGACTTCAACCGTTCCCGCCGATTCCTCACTTTCACCAAAAGTGGCAAAGTAAACGCAAACATTTGGATCCGGACCGCAGTTTTCTGTCAGTCCCCAAAGCCTGTTTTCGCAGATTTCCTCACGTTCGTTATCGTCTGAACAGCCTAAAATTGTCAATCCGAAAAGCAGTGCTAACTTTTTCATGATAGTTTTTATATAAATTTCGGATTTTATTCGGTGCTATTCAAAAAAAAAAGCTGCCAAAGCAGCTTTTTTTATCCGTATAATAATTTAAACGATCAAATCGGTGACCAACGCCGGGAAAAGTCCAAGTGCGATGTTTAATAGTATCGAAACCAATGCAACGACTTTAAACAGCACAGGGGCTTTTATCGGTTCTTCGGATGCATCTTTGGTATACATTGCGAGAATGATCTTGAAATAATATCCGACACTTATAATTGAGTTTATCACTGCAATAATCACAACTGCCAGATAGCCCGCTTCAATTGTTTGCGTGAATAATATGAATTTTGCAAAGAATCCGGCAAAAATCGGGATTCCGGCCATTGAAAGCAATGCACAAGTCAGTACAGCGGCCATCATCGGATTCGTTTTCCCAAGTCCGTTGAAATTGAATACCGATTCGTTTTCTTTATTGAAACACACGTACATAATTACAGTGAACGCCGCGATTCCGGCAAGCGCATAAGCTGCCGCATAATATAATAATGTCCCGGCAACGAGTGGCATCGCCAAAAGCGCCATCAGCATAAATCCTGCATGCGAAATCCCCGAAAAAGCGAGCATTCGTTTTACATTATCCTGGCGTAGTGCCATAATGTTCCCGATAGTCATCGACAGTACCGATACCACTGCGATAATCATTTCATAAGAATATGAGAATGGCACATTCATCGCCGAAATCAGCTTGTAAAGCGCTGCCATCGCCACAACTTTTGTCAGCGTACTCATTGTTGTCGTTGTCAATGTCGGCGAGCCTTCATAAACGTCAGGCGCCCAAAAGTGAAAAGGAACTGCCGCAACCTTAAACAACATACCAATCAAAATCAATGCAATTCCCGAGAAGAACCATTGATCGGGTAGTTCGGCCGACCGTGTCAGTTCGCTGATTTCGGTGATGTCAAATGTTCCCATGGCACCGTAAACAAGGCAAATTCCAAACAGTATGATTGCCGAGGCAAATGCGCCCATCAGAAAATATTTCATTCCGGCTTCATTACTTTTTAGTTGAAGTCGGTTACTTGCGGCCAGGATATAAAGTGCGATCGAAAGGACCTCGAGTCCAAGGAAGAACATCGAAAGGTTTCCAAACGACACCATTGCTACGGCTCCGGCCAATAAGAAAATTTTAATGCCAACATAATCCGAAAGCTTTGTTGGGTGGTCTTCGTAGAAATTGTGACTCAGCGCAACGAGGAATATTGCAAGGATAATAAATAACGAAGAAAACGTCACCGAAAAATTATCGACCGCAATCATGTTGTGGAAATAACTCTGCGGAATATTGTATTCCGAGATCGTCAGTCCAAGGATTGCAAGTAATCCGATAATCGTAAACGGAATTATCACCTTCCGTAGGTTGAAAATCTCGAATGCAAGACACAAGACACCTAATATTGTTATGGCTACTAAAGTGATCATTTACTTAAAATCGGTTTATATCGTTAATAATCTCGTTAAGGCTTGGCGTGATCAATTCAATGATCGGTTTCGGATACATCCCGAAGAACAGCAGTACTGCGATGATGATTACCATCACAAGTCCTTCATTAAAGGTCACATCTGCAAAAACTTTTGCGTTGGTCTCACCCAACATAACATTTTGGAACATTTTCAACATATAGTATGCGCCTAGAATAATTGTCAGTCCGCCTAAAATCGCAAACCATATATTGATTTGTGCTAAACTGTACAAGACCATAAATTCACCGACAAAGTTAAACGTCGAGGGCAAAGCCACCGATGCCAATACCAATATCAGGAACATCGAAGTGAATTTCGGAGTCTGAGTCCTGATTCCACCCATTCCCGAAATCTCGTGCGTCGCATATCTTCTCGAAATGATTTCTGCGGCAAAGAACAATCCGACGATCACGAAACCGTGCGCGATCATTTGCAAAACCGCGCCCCTGAATCCGTCCAATGTGAGCGTATATGCTCCGGCCGCGATCAATCCGACGTGCGCAAGTGATGAATAAGCCAGCAACTTCTTTAAATCTTTCTGTCGCAGTGCCACAATCGATCCATAGATCACACCTGCAATTCCCAGTGCGATGAAAATGTATTTATATTCTTTCGCAGCAAGCGGCGCAATCGGAAGCTGCCAACGCAAAATGCTGTAAAGTCCCATTTTAAGCATGATACCGGAAAGCAGCATGGTTCCAACGGCTGGAGCTTTTTGATAAACCGGCGCCTGCCACGTGTGAAATGGCACAAGCGGAATCTTGATTGCATACGCCATGAAAAATCCGAGGAAGATCCAAACTTGTTCGGTCATTGTGAGCGCTGCACGGCTTAGGTCAGCGATCATGAAACTTCCTGTTTTTTGGTACAGATACGCAAACGCAACAAGCATGAATAATGATCCGCCGAAGGTATAGATGAAGAATTTGATCACGGCTTTTTTTCGTGCTTCGGCATCGTCATTACCCCAAAGCATCGCGATGAAATAAATCGGAATCAGTGCAAGTTCCCAGAATATATAGTATAAAAATCCGTCTGATGCCAAAAATGTTCCGGCCATCGCAAACGCCATGAACATAACAAGAGCGTAGAATTTACGTGCGTTCCGGAATACGTTGCCAAACGATGAAAAGATGATCAATGGCATCAGCGCGGTTGTCAATAGCAACATCGCCATCGAAAGTCCATCGGCTTCGAGCGCAAAATATACCTGCGGACGAGAAATCCAGAGTGTGCTGACATTTATATCGGCACCCGAATTGAACATATTCAACAACACTATCGAACCTGCGAGCGCGGCAAGACTAAAAAACAGCGCGATTTTTGGGGCGAGTTTATCTCCTGAAAAATAAGTGGCCAATGTGCCCGCTAAAAGAATAATTAAAACTAAAGTTACATCCATCATTTAAATTATTGCGCTATAAATAAGTAAAACAGTATCGCACATACCCCAAGCACGAAAGCGAACAGGTAAAATCCGACATTTCCGTTCTGTAAGGTTCGTCCTTGCGTACCGATTGCATTTGTTACACGGCCCAATCCGAATACGAATCCGGAAATTGCGGTTTCAAAAGTATCCCTGAAGAAACGCGACATCGCATTGATCGGATTTACGATCACGGCCATATAGATCTCGTCGAGATAATATTTGTTGTACAATACTTTCGAGAATCCGGTTATTTCGCTATCCTCGGCAGGCAACTGCGATTTTTTGATGTACTTCGCATAAGCGATTCCGATTCCGATCAATCCGCCAAGTACAGCCATTGCCATCAATGCATACTCAGTCGGACCAAAATGATGCGCCACAATCGCTTTTCCTCTGATAACCGGATCAAGATAGTGCGCGAGCCAGCTG
>JAEYZX010000168.1 GCA_023427845.1 Bacteroidota bacterium | reverse complement strand
GGAAAATCTTCGAGGTATTCATGAAGCCAAACCGCCCAATTCTTGGACGTCGACAATTTATTTCCTTCAAGATTCAAAAACTCATTTGCCGGAACATTGTCGGGTAAAATATATGAGCCTTCGGCCTTCAGCATTGCAGGAAAAATCACGCAATGAAAAACGATATTGTCTTTTCCAATAAAATGCACAAGCTTGGTGTCGGCACTTTTCCAGTATGGTTCCCAATCCCTGCCTTCGCGGGCCGCCCATTCTTTTGTTGATGAGATATAACCAATTGGCGCATCAAACCAAACATAGAGCTTCTTACCTGCGGCACCTTCAACCGGGACATCGATTCCCCAATCGAGGTCGCGGGTTACGGCGCGCGGTTTGAGTCCGTCCTCAAGCCACGATTTCACCTGACCGTAAACATTGGGTTTCCAGTCATTTTTATGCCCGGCTAAAATCCACTCCCGCAAAAACGCGTCGTATTGATCAAGCGGCAAAAACCAGTGCTTGGTTGATTTTAATATTGGTGTTTCACCCGTAATAGTCGATTTCGGATTGATCAAATCGGTAGCATTCAACGTCGATCCGCAACTTTCACACTGATCGCCGTACGCTTCGGGATTTGAACATTTCGGGCAAGTGCCAATAACGAACCTATCTGCAAGGAACTGCTCCGCTTTAGCATCATACAGCTGCTCGGTAACTTCCTCTATGAATTTTCCTTCGTCATACAACTTCCGAAAAAATTCCGATGCGGTGTCGTGATGGATTTTAGAAGACGTTCGAGAATAATTATCAAATGAAATTCCAAAATCAACGAACGATTTCCTGATGATTCCGTCATATTTGTCGATAACCTGCTGCGGCGTGATGCCTTCTTTTTTGGCTTTCATCGAAATCGCAACTCCGTGTTCATCACTTCCGCAAATGAACGCAACATCGTGGCCCTGCAGCCTTAAATAACGTGAGTAAATATCCGATGGCACATAAACACCCGCCAAATGGCCAATATGAATGGGTCCGTTCGTATAAGGAAGCGCCGCCGTAACCGTGTATCTTTTAAACATAATTGTAATAATTGACAGCAAAAATAAGCAATAGCGGCGACAGTTTTTTGTTTTTTATTTGAAGCCAATCCCGCTGTTGGCTCTATCTTTTCACCGCTAAAGAAGCGGCAAAAAGGATACCGCCGCCATCGGGGCTAGGGCTTCGGAATTTCAATTATATTTGTAGAACAACATAAACCGCGAATGAAATACCTCACGTTATCAATTCTTTTCTTCACCATACAAATACACGCACAACGAAACATGATCACACCGGAATTTTTAAAAAAAGGAGACACAGTCGGAATCATAGCTACCGCCCGAAAAATAGAGTTATCGTCGCTTCAGCCCGCAATCAGCCTGCTTGAGAGCTGGGGACTGAATGTCAAAATCGGAAAAACAATCGGAAAATCCGAAAACCAATTGGCGGGTGCCGACTGGCAACGTGCGACCGATCTGCAGGAAATGCTCGACGATCCTTCCGTGAAAGCGGTTTGGGCAGCAAAAGGCGGATATGGTACAGTGCGGATTATCGACCGCGTAAACTTTACCAATTTTAAAAAGAAACCGAAATGGATAATTGGTTTTAGCGATGTTACCGTGCTGCACAGTCACCTGAACAACATGAATGTCGAAACTATTCACGGCATGATGGCACTAAGTTCCGCAACCGCAACCCCTGCTGCAAAAGAAAGTTTGCGACGTGCGTTATTCGGCGAAAAACTCGATTATAAGATGGCGCCACATCCATTCAATAAACCCGGAACTGCGAGTGGTGAACTTGTTGGCGGCAACTTATCGGTTCTCTATTCGATACTGGGGTCCAAATCGGAAATTGATTATAAAGATAAAATCCTCTTTATTGAAGACCTTGACGAATACCTGTACCATATCGACAGGATGATGATGAACCTTAAACGTAACGGTTACTTCGACGGACTCAAAGCTGTCGTGATCGGCGGAATGACAAGCATGAACGACAACGAAATCCCGTGGGGAAAAGATGCACTCGAAATCATACAGGATGTCCTAAAAGATTATGATTTCCCAATAATCTATAACTTTCCGGCAGGACATTTAAAGGATAACCGTGCGATGATTTTTGGAAAGACAGTTACAATTGAGGTCAATGAAAAAGGTTCGACCGTACAGTTTCATTGATCAGTAGTGTCAACTCATCTATTGAGCAACTAACTTGCAAAGTCCGACAAATGGCTTTACACAACGATCTTGGAAAAACCGGCGAGGATGCCGCAATCGAATTTCTGATCAAAAACGGTTATGAAATCCTCGAAAGAAACTGGGTTTTTCAAAAAGCGGAGATTGACATCATCGCAAAAATTGACGATGTGCTGGCAATCGTAGAAGTCAAGACCCGCTCATCAATTGAATTCGGACTTCCGCAGGAGTTTGTCAAACCGAAAAAAATCAGGCTTTTGGTAAAAGCAGTAAATGAATTTGTTCAGCAGCACAACCTCGACACCGCTATCCGTTTTGATATTGTAGCGATCCACAAAGATTCCGATTCGCTGGTCGTAGAACATTTGACCGATGCCTTTTATCACTTTTAAACTTGTTTCGAGCAATTATTTTCGATTTGAACTTTAATAAATTACGTACATTTGGTTCCTAATTTTTATTACGCTAATGAAAAAGATTTTTACACTGCTCGTATTACTTACGTGCTTTTGCGGTTTCTCGCAAAATAAGATATCCGAAAAAATCGCAGAATTGAAGGCTGCCAGAACAGTCTTTACTCCATTTTCGGTTTTAAATGCCACCACTCCGGCAGACGCTTCCGAAGTTGAATCAGCCGTAGACAACGCCACATTTGCGGCACTTAGAGTTGCGGAAGTGAATTCCATTGTAGCCGCCAAAAATGAGGCAATCGAACTTTCAATCCCATACGCAGGCGGGATCAAAGTCGTTGAACTTTATAAAGTCGAGATATTGGCAGACAATTTTACCGTTGATTCTGACAAAGCTTTAAATCTGACCTATCAACAAGGAGTACATTACCGCGGAATTGTGAAAGGGGATCCGAATTCACTTGTCTCAATGAATTTTTTCGCAAATGAATTCAGCGGCATCATCTCCGACAATTCAGTACAAAACCTTGTTGTCGGAAAAATCGACAAGCCTAATAATACGTTAGATTACATTGTGTATTCGGATGCGGATATGAAAGTGCCGAACGGCTTTCGCTGTGATGTAAAAGATGAAGATGTTGTCATGGATTTAACGCCAATTGAAACATCGCGTAATGTACAGAGTACTCGTTGCGTTACTGTATATTTTGAAATCGACCACAATCTATTTCTGGCAAATGGCGCCGATACGACAACAACAACCAACTGGATGACGGCAGTTTTCAATAATGTTCAAACATTGTATGCAAATGACCAGATCGACATTGCTTTGAGTTCAGTATTCATCTGGACAACCGATGATCCTTATGAAGGCGAATCATCGTTTGATTATTTGGCGCAGTTCAACGAAGTACGTCCTGTTTTCAACGGCGATGTTGGAATGCTGGTAGGTATTGATCCGGGAGGACTCGGCGGTGTGGCAGTTACGATAAATGGACTGTGTTCCGAGAACAATTTCAGCTATTCAGATGTCAATTTCAGTTATAGCACAGTTCCTACCTATTCATGGACTGTGATGGTCATAACTCACGAACTAGGGCATTTGCTTGGTTCACGACATACACATGCATGTGCATGGAACGGAAACAATACCGCGATCGACGGATGTGGACAGCAGGCCGGAAACAACGAAGGCAATTGTTCGCAAGGGCCAATTCCAACTTCAGGTTCAATTATGAGCTACTGCCATTTGATTTCCGGTGTCGGAATTAATTTTACCAATGGTTTTGGCACCCAGCCACGAACTGCCGTGCTAAATGCCGTAAACAGCGGATTGTGCTTGAGTACAGATTGCGTCAACACATGTATCAATACAGTTGTAGACATTACGGCAACAAATGTAACAAGCACTTCGGCAACAATCACATGGGGCGATGTGGGTTCGACAACCGCTTGGCAAATATCAATCACACCCTATCCTTCTTCATTCCCAAACTGGACAAACGCAACATCACCGCATCAACTGACCGGCTTGCTTCCGAACAAATATTACCGTGTCCGTTTGCGCCCGGTGTGTTCCGGACTGACTCCTACTTCGCGTGAAACGGTTTTTGCAACGAGCGCCGATTGGTGTAGTGGCGTTGTAATTACAGATACCGGCGGAGCTACGGGGGATCATGGAAATATGGAATCGTATGTACGAACACTGATTCCGACGCAACCAAATAAAAAAATCACACTGACATTTACGGAATTCGATCTTGAAACCGACTATGATTATTTATATGTTTACGATGGATCGAGCACTTCAGCACCGGAGTTCAATGCCGGCGGATATACAGGAAATACGATTCCGGGGCCATTCGTGTCATCAGCTGCCGACGGTTCTCTTTCGATCCGTTTCGCTTCAGATCAGGCTGTTGTGGAATCAGGATATGTTGCAACTGTAGGTTGCGAAGATCTACTCGGATTGTCAGATGTTGCAAATATCGATTTTACCTATTACCCGAACCCGACAAATGGAGTTGTGAAGATTGTATCCAAGACCGACATCACAAATGTAAAAGTCTACAATATTGCAGGCCAGCTGCTTTATCAGAACAAGCTGAACAATATGGAAACTGATGTTGATATCTCTGCATTTGCCACCGGAACGTATTTCTTCAGACTGATGTTCGACGACATCGAAGCCAATTTCAAAGTCCTGAAGCTATAACTGGATAAACACAAGAAAAGCCGCTTAATAGCGGCTTTTTTTAATTCTCTTAAAGACCATTTCCCTTGTAATCATCCGACGTACACCAGCGCACGATACGGTCATTAGCGGTATTTATTTATGCTATTTGAACATCTCCATCAATTCCAGCGCTTTGCGTATTGATTTGACATTTTCAAACGTCAGCAAAAGTTTGAGTCCATTTGGAGTCTGCTTTTCCTTCATCTTACACAGCTGCGGATGCTGCTGCACAAATTGCAGTACTTTTGTAAACTGCGCCGATTGATAATAATCCGACTGTTGGTCCGATACGAAGTACGCAATCATTTTACCCTGCTTCATCACAAGTTTCTCGATTCCGATTTTTGTTGCGATCCATTTGATCCGTATGCTGTTCAACAATGCCAATGCCGGTTTCGGCAAAGCACCAAATCGGTCCGTAAGTTTATTTTCATACGCAGAAAGCGCCTCTTCATCTTTAATCAGGCTCAACTCGTTGTAAAGGTTTAGCCTTTCCGATACATTGTTGATGTAATCATCAGGAAACAGCAATTCAAAATCGGAATCGATTTGGATGTCTTTTACATATTCCTTTTCCGACGCATGTTCTTCATCGCGATACAACTCCTTGAACTCATTTTCCTTGAGCTCCTCGATTGCTTCGTTCATGATTTTCTGATAGGTCTCAAAACCGATTTCGTTGATAAATCCGCTTTGTTCGCCTCCCAATAGATCTCCCGCGCCGCGAATTTCAAGGTCTTTCATCGCAATGTTGAAGCCGCTGCCCAACTCGCTGTATTGTGCCAGCGCCTGAATACGTTTCCGTGCGTCGTCGGTCATTGCGTGATAAGGCGGACAAATAAAATAACAAAATGCTTTTTTGTTGCTTCGACCCACGCGGCCCCGCATCTGATGCAGATCGGATAGCCCGAAATTATTCGCATTGTTGATGAAAATCGTATTTGCATTCGGAACATCAAGCCCGCTTTCGATGATTGTTGTCGCGACCAACACATCGAAATCGCCGTTCATAAACGCCAACATCAGTTCTTCAAGTTTCTTGCCGTCCATTTGACCATGTCCGATACCGACACGAGCATTTGGCACAAGCCTCTGGATCATACCGGCGACTTCCTTTATATTCTCGATTCGGTTGTTGATAAAGAAGACCTGTCCGTTTCGCTGGATTTCATACGATATCGCATCGCGGATCAGTTCCTCGCTGAATCCGACAACATGCGTTTCGATCGGATACCGGTTTGGCGGTGGCGTCGTAATGACCGAAAGGTCACGGGCTGCCATCAACGAAAATTGCAATGTACGCGGAATCGGGGTTGCCGTCAGCGTAAGCGTGTCGACGTTGGCGGCCAGCGTTTTGAGTTTGTCTTTTACATTCACGCCAAACTTCTGTTCCTCGTCTACGATAAGCAGCCCTAAATCTTTAAACTGCACATTTTTATTCACAAGCTGATGCGTACCGATTACGATGTCGAGTTTGCCTTCTGCAAGTTCTTTGAGTGTTTGTGATTTCTCTTTTGCGGTACGGAAACGGTTCAGATAACCTATTGAAACAGGCATCTCCTTCAATCGTTCGGTAAATGTTCTGTAATGCTGATAAGCTAAAATTGTGGTCGGAACCAGAATTGCTACCTGTTTGCCATTGTCGACAGCCTTAAATGCGGCACGGATCGCAACTTCAGTTTTTCCAAATCCGACATCGCCGCAAACCAATCTGTCCATCGGGCGATCGCTTTCCATATCGGCTTTGACTTCCTGGGTCGACTTTAGCTGATCGGGCGTGTCCTCATATATAAACGACGATTCGAGTTCGAGCTGCAGGTAGCTGTCGGGTTTGTATTTAAAACCCTTTTCGAGGCGGCGTTTTGCATACAATTGAATAAGGTTGAATGCGACATGTTTGACGCGTGCCTTGGTCTTTTGCTTTAGAAGTTTCCATGCATTTGAGCCAAGCTTGTAAATTTTTGGTGGCGCGCCATCTTTGCCGTTGTACTTCGAAATTTTATGGAGTGAGTGAATGCTGACGTATACAATGTCATTATCGGCATAGACCAGTTTGATCGCCTCCTGCATTTTCCCTTCGACCTCAATTTTCTGAAGTCCGCCAAATTTTCCGATTCCGTGGTCGATGTGCGTCACATAATCTCCCACGGTCAGCATCGTCAGTTCTTTAAGCGTCAGGGTTTGTTTTTTAGAGTAACTGTTTTTGATGCTGAATTTATGATAGCGCTCAAAAATTTGATGGTCGGTATAACATGCAAGCTGTAGTTCGGTGTCGATGAACCCCTGGTACAACGGCATTACAATCGTATCGTACTGCTTGCGGATATCCTCGTGATTGGTCTCGTCGAGCGATTCGAAAATGTCGTGAAAACGTTTCGCCTGCGTGTCGTTGGAACATAAAAGATAATTCTTGATTCCGTTGAAATGATTCTCGCCGAGGTTGTTCAACAGTAAATCGAACTGTTTGTTGAACGCCGGTTGCGGCTGAATGTGGAAATCAAAACTTTTCTGAATATTGAATGATGGCTTCGCCGAAAACTCTACTATCGAAAAATCAACCGCCTGTTTAGAAAATGTTTTATGGTCAACGAACAACTGGCTGGGCTCGATGTGTTTAATCGGTGCATCGAGTGAGGTGAAGATTTCTTCCGCTTTCAGGAACAACTTGTCAAGTTTTGACAGCAAAATATCGCCATCCTGAAGCAGCAATACGGTTTTGGGGTTGATGTAGTGAAGAAAACTCTCGCGATCTTCCTGAAAAAATTTATTCTCTACATTCGGGATAATAGTAATTTTCTTTTTTTTCTCGATCGAGAGTTGCGTCTCGACATCAAATGTTCTTATGCTGTCGACTTCGTTTCCAAAAAACTCGATCCGGTATGGATTGTCGTTTGAGAACGAAAAAACATCGAGAATCCCGCCGCGCACCGAGAACTCGCCCGGTTCAGCTATAAAATCTACTCGTCTGAACTCGTACTCAAATAAAACTTCGTTGATGAAATCAATCGAAATCTGATCGCCAACTGCTACCTTCAATGTGTTTTTGTCGAGTTCTTTTCGCGTTACGACCTTTTCAAAAAGCGCTTCCGGATAGGTTACGATAATTGCGGGCTTTTTTCGCGAGTTGATCCTGTTTAGGACTTCCGCCCGAAGAAGCACGTTCGCATTGTCTGTTTCTTCTATTTGGTACGGGCGGCGATACGACCCGGGATAAAACAGTACATCCTCTTCGCCAATCATTTGTTCAAGATCGTTCAAATAATAGGCGGCTTCTTCTTTATCAGACAACACAAGAAGGAATGGAAGTTCGGTTTTGCGAAACAGTGAGTGGACCACAAAAGACAATGCAGATCCAATTAAACCCTGAAGGTTGAGTTTGGTGTGGCCCGAGTCAATCAGACCCGCAATCTGGGAGACCTTAGGTGAACTGTTGTATTTTTCAAATAATCTGGATTTACTCAACTGCGTCTAACGTTTTAAGTTGCTTGGTAGGGACAGCCCTGGAAGTATCGAGCATCCGGATCATTTCCGACTCGCCTTCTTCACGCGGAATCCTGCTTCTTCTTTCAATCTCGTCCATTTGAAGCTGGATCGCGGTGAGTTCCGAATTAATATCAGCAATTATTGAAACTACTTTTTGATCGGGAATTTCATCAAGATTGATGAATAGGTTTAACGCATTTATTTTGGTGGTCAATACCGAAATTCGGCTCTTCATTTCAGGGCGGTCCATTTTTGGCGGAAGCTGTTTGGTTAAATCTGCTGCCCGTGTACTGAGCGTTCTCGCTTTTTTCTGGAAAGCACCGATACTGCTTTGGGGTTTTTGCGATAACTCGCGCATCAAATCGCGCCATGCCTCCCAATTCGATATCATCGATTGTGCTGCAGGATTAATCGCCTCGGTTTTAAAATTCCATCCTCTATTGATATTTGCGAAAACCAACTCCTTTTTTTTCAAGTCCCTCGCTTTTTCAGCTTCGCGCTTTTCCTGGTCATCCTGGCACGAAACCAGTACACATAACAGCAGCAGCAGGCACGAAAAATGGATTTTCATATAACACAATTAAGGTCACAAAGTTAAAGATCAAATCTGTAATTCAGGCGGTAGATTAGGAATTATTAACGAAAACGTTTCAGTCGAGAAACGTATATTTGTAACTGAAAACAACCAACGATGAACGGTAAAATATTAATAATTGGCGCATGTGGGCAAATCGGGACGGAATTAACCCACAAGCTGCGTGAAATTTACGGGACCGCAAATGTAATAGCATCAGATATCCGAAAACTTAATACAGATGTCGTCACTTCGGGTCCATTTGAGGTCGTAAACGCACTCGATTTCAATCAAATTGAACATCTTGTAGAAAAATACAATATTGAAGAAGTATATCTGATGGCGGCTCTGTTGTCGGCTACAGCTGAAAAGAATCCGGCATTTGCGTGGGATTTGAACATGAATTCGCTGTTTCATGTGCTGAATCTGGCAAAGGCAAAAAAAATAAAAAAGATTTTCTGGCCATCGAGTATTGCTGTTTTTGGGCCGACAACGCCTAAGGAACAAACTCCTCAATTTACGATCATGGAGCCGTCGACGGTTTACGGAATCAGCAAACAGTCGGGCGAGCGGTGGTGCGAATATTATCACAATGTTTTTGGCGTGGATGTTAGAAGCATCCGTTATCCGGGATTGATCAGCTGGTCGTCACCTCCTGGTGGCGGAACGACCGATTATGCCGTCGATATTTATCACAAGGCGTTGGCCGATAAAAAATACGATTGCTTTCTGTCGGCAGAAACTAAAATGCCAATGATGTATATGGACGATGCGATCCGTGCGACAAT
>JAEYZX010000142.1 GCA_023427845.1 Bacteroidota bacterium | reverse complement strand
CGTTAAATCTACCGGTGCGAATTCGGCCAATAAACTATATATCATCCAAAACATTGACCGGAAATTACCGCTTGACGATATCGTTCGTGCAAAAGGCCTGACAATGGACGCGCTGTTGAAGGAAATGGAACAGATCGTTTATGCCGGCACCAAACTCAATATCAAATATTGGGTCGACGAACTGCTTGATGAAGACCAGCAACAGGAAATCTACGATTACTTCATGGAATCCGAAACCGATAAAATCGATATTGCGCTAAAAGAATTTGAAGGCGATTACGATATTGACGAATTGCGATTGATGCGGATTAAGTTTATCAGTGAAGTGGCGAATTAGTTAACAATTAACAGTTGACAGTCGCAGAAGTAGGCAGTACGCAGTTGGCCGTCGAGCTGCATGTTGAAAAGGTAGGGTAAAGGTGAAAGTGCAGGTAAAGGTTTAAAAATTTAAAGTTTCGGGCAAGGTAACCTCTTCTGCTTTGGCTATTACGCAGTCAGCTTTAACTATCCATTTTTATTTATCAATTATCAATTATTAATTATCAATTATCAATTATCAATTATCAATTATCAACTATTAATTAATTGGATTCACTGACTCAAATCGTTCTTGGCGCCGCAGTTGGCGAGGCCATTCTCGGAAAAAAGATCGGCAATCGTGCGGTTTTGTACGGCGGTATCATTGGTACCATTCCTGATCTTGACGTATTTTTCGGCAACTTTTACGACCCGATCACCGCAGTCGAAATCCATCGCGGATTCAGCCATTCGTTTGTATTTTTTGCGTTGCTTTCGCCGTTGCTCGGACTGCTGATGGCGCGGCTCGAACGAAAAAACGCGGTTGGATTGTTCAGCGCGATCTGGATGGCTTTTTTGTGCCTCGCGACACATGCGATCCTTGATGCGTTTACGACCTGGGGCACGCAATTGTTCTGGCCGCATCCGTACCGGGCGGGAATCCAATCGATATTTGTAATTGATCCATTATATACTTTACCGTTTTTATTTTGTTTGATAATGGCGATGCGACTTCCCCGCGAAAGTGAAACCCGGCGTAAATGGAACCGCATCGGACTCTGGCTGAGTACGGGTTATCTTTTTCTCACTGTTATCTTAAAACAGGTCACGACCGATATTTTCGAAACCTCACTCGCCACAAAATCGATCTATTATGACAGGCTGATCGTCAAACCGGCACCGCTCAATATAATTTTATGGAATGCGAATATCGAAACTGCCGAAGGTTATTGGCTCGGTGATTATTCGTATTTCGACACGTCGCCAATCCGCTATACATTTTATCCGCGGGGCGAAGATAAAATTGCGCATATCAAGGATTCGGAAACCATCAGAAAACTGATCCGAATTTCCGAAGGCTGGTATGTAATCACCAAACGCGGTGATAAATTGTTCTTCAATGATCTGCGCTTCGGATTATTGAATGACGATGTAAAAAACCCTGAGTTCGTGTTCAGCTATGAAATTATAGACCACAACGGAACTATTACGGCACGCGAATCCGACAACAAAGGCGGGCGCGAAGGGATGCAGGTTTTGAAGAAGTTGGTTGAACGGATCAAGGGCAGGTAATATGGCTACAGCGCGCAGGATTCAGCTAGCTGCCGGGTCATTAATTTGGAATTGATCGCGAAGAGTTTTGTTGAATAAAACTACTGTGCACGAGTCTGTTGCCTAAAGCAAAACGTCTTGCAGCAGCGGCCTAATCAAATAGTTCTGCCCGATGTGGCTTCAGTGAATCTCTTACCGCAATCATATTTTCATCGGTTACCACCATAAATGCAAACGCGTGCATCTCATTTACTACTTCAAATCCGGTTATATCGAGCGGTAATTTCTCAATTGCGATATATTCCTTTAAATGTTTCTCATGATGCTCGGCAGTTTTCTCGGCAGCGGGACCACGAAAATCCCATATCATCTTGATTTTTCTCATACGCAAAGTTAGGGATTTTGGGCGTTGCCTTGCACACCGGTTTACGAGCCTGCCGGTTCTTCTGAAAAACGGTCTGCCGGAAAGTCTTAGCACTCAACCCGGCCGGGCTTTCGGCTTTATCTTTTGCGATCCGCTCGCGCTTCCGCAAAAGGATACCGCCTCAATCCCTAACGCGGGTGTTAGGGTATATGGTTTATGGTATAGGGTGGGAAGATGTCAATAAAGGAAGGGTGCAAGGTAACTGCCGCTCAATAGTATTGTGTGTCGAAGTTAGCTAAGGTGGCGATCAATTCGCAATTGATATTCTAGAACAGTAAAGAGTAGTAGTAAAACGCTTCGCAGAAGCGAATGTGTATTAATCAATATCGAGAAAAAATCTGTGCATCTGCGGCGAAAAAATTATTTGCTTAGCCAGTTCGCTATCGCTCGGGTATTGCCAGAAAAAGGGTGCATTCAGGTCCCGTATGATTTTATTGCTATTATATTTCTGAAATAAAGGTTGCTATCTCGGTGAAAACTGTATTTTTGAAAAAATCACACCTATGAAAAACAACTACTTACTCAAAATTCTTTCTAAATCTATTTTTGTAATTGCGCTGACCATCGCGTCAATCACCACATTCGCCCAAAACAACTACACGGTGACTCCGATTCCGCATCAGGTATACCAGGGAAGCTTGCCTGTACAAGGCACCGTTGATGATTCGTATTCCGAACCAATACCTTTTGGTTTTGATTTCGATTTCTTTGGAAATATTTACAACGAGGCAAGGGTCGGGACAAACGGTATGATCACTTTCACGCCTTATGCAGAATCATTTGTGTTTTGCCCGTTCAATTTTGATGATCCTATTCCGTCGGCGACATTTCCAATAAAAAATTCATTTTTTGGTGCCTACCATGATTTAAACAATAATAATGCGGAAGGAACAATCACCTATGATTTAATTGGTGCTACACCGTATCGGAAATTCATAGTACTGTTCACGAACCATTCGTTGTTTCAGTGCCAGACCGCGAAAAGCTCATTTCAGATGATACTTTACGAAACATTAAATATTTTGGACGTGCAGATCATTCAAAAACAATCGTGCCCAACATGGAACGACGGCTTCACGGTAACCGGTATCATCAACGAAGACGGTTTGATCGCATTTACGCCACCGGGACGCAACACCGGTGTATGGGATGCGTACCAGGAAGGTTGGAGATTTGCCCGCCCGATCGATCCTTTAATGCATAGCTATGTGGTTTGCGATACTAATGGAACAGGAAGTGCTGTTTTCGATCTTTCGATCATGTCGACCGAAATCGATGTTGATAATCCTTCGTCAGTGACCTTTCATGAAACGTTAACCGACGCCGAAACGGGAAGTAATCCACTACCGGTTTCGTATACGAACCTGAATCCTTCACAAACAATTTATGCGGCAGCAGGTGCGGCAATCCACAATATTGTTTTAACTGTAATCGACTGCGACAGTGATTATGATCTGGATACGGTTTTGACTGACACAGAAGATCTCAACAACGACGGAAATCTTGCAAATGATGACACAGATGAAGACGGAATCCCGAATTTTCTCGACAATGATGATGATGGCGACATGGTATTGACAACGGTCGAATATGTTTTTCCAAATGATATTTCAAGTACACCATCCCAATTACTCGATACGGATAACGATGGCATACCGAATTATCTCGATAATGATGACGACGGCGATGGCATTCTTACAATTGACGAAGATTTTAACGGAAACAACGACCCTACAGATGACGACGTCAATGAAAACGGAATCCCCGATTATCTTGATAATGCTGCTTTGGGCCTTTCAACAACCGAATTGTTGAGCCTGATTACCTTGTACCCGAATCCGGCATCCGACGTTCTTTATATCAATAACAAAAGCTCACAGTCGATAACGGCCGTAAGCGTTTATTCAATCACCGGGAAATTGATTACGAGCGTCCACGTTGCTTCTTCGGCGCATCCTATCGATGTGTCCCGACTTCAAAGCGGCATCTATTTGGTGAAAGTTGAGACAGACAGTCAAATGCTACATTTAAAGTTTGTGAAGAAATAAGAATTCGCAATGCGTTTATAATAGCAAACGGAGTGAATTACAACTAGTAGTTTCACTCCGTTTCTTTTTCCAGAATCTGAATTCTGAAATCTAAAATCTAAAATCTACCTTTGCGACATGCCAAAAGAACTTCTTATCCAAGTTGTCCCCGAAGTCGCCGCCAACGACCACCTGCTTAAACAGCACGTCTCAAAATTGCTGAAAGTTTCGACTGGTTCCGTTACACATATCACGATTTTAAAACGGTCGATTGACGCGCGTCAAAAAGCGGTCAAAATCAATCTTAAGCTCAATGTCTTTCTTGAAGGTGAACCTATTCTTCAGCAAAAAATTGAATTGCCCGAATATAAAGATGTGTCGCGTTCGCAGGAAATCATTGTTGTCGGCGCAGGACCGGCCGGACTTTTTGCGGCGCTCCAACTCATAGAACTCGGGTTGAAGCCCATTGTGATCGAACGTGGCAAGGATGTCCGCGGCAGGCGTCGCGACCTAAAAGCAATCAACCGTGACCATATCGTAAACGAAGATTCGAATTACTGTTTTGGCGAAGGCGGTGCCGGAACGTATTCCGATGGCAAACTGTACACGAGATCAAAAAAAAGGGGTGACGTACAGCGCATACTCGAACTTTTTGTCGCATTCGGTGCCACAGAAGATATACTGATTGAAGCGCATCCGCATATCGGGACAAACAAACTTCCGCAAATCATCAGCGACATGCGTGATAAAATTCGCGAGTTCGGCGGAAAAGTTCTGTTCGAAACCCGTGTCACCGACATCTTAATCAAAAATAATGAAGTCGCTGGTGTTGTTACCCAAAACGGCGACACAATAGAATCGAATAAAATCATACTTGCCACGGGGCATTCGGCGCGCGATATTTTTGAATTACTGCACCGCAAGGAAATACTTATCGAAGCCAAACCTTTCGCTCTCGGCGTCCGTGCCGAACATCCGCAGGAACTGATCGATAAGATCCAGTACAGCTGCGATTATCGCGGTGAATTTCTTCCACCTGCACCGTACTCGATCGTAAAACAAGTTGGTGGCCGCGGAATGTACTCGTTTTGCATGTGTCCGGGCGGTGTCATCGCGCCATGTGCTACAAGTCCGGGTGAAGTTGTGACCAACGGTTGGTCGCCTTCAAAGCGCGATCAGCCAACGGCAAATTCGGGAATCGTAATCGAGCTTAAACTCGACGATTTTAAACCGTATGCCAAATTCGGTGCGCTGGCCGGGATGGAATTCCAAAAAAGCATTGAGCAAAAAGCCTGGCATCTTGCGGGGCGTACGCAGCGCGTGCCTGCACAACGCATGGTCGATTTTACTCAAAGTAAATTATCGGCCGATATTCCGAAAACGTCGTATGTACCGGGGACGACATCGGTCGAACTTGGCAATGTTTTCCCGGGTTTCCTGACTCAAATCCTCCGTGAAGGTTTTACCGAATTCGGCAAATCGATGCGAGGCTATATGACAAACGAAGCCATTCTGCATGCGCCTGAATCACGAACGTCATCACCTGTGCGGATACCGCGTGACAATCAAACATTGGAACATGTTCAGATCAAAGGTCTTTACCCGTGTGGGGAAGGAGCGGGTTATGCAGGCGGAATCATTTCGGCCGCGATCGATGGAGAGAAATGTGCGTTGAAAGTCGCGGAGGTAGTAAACACTCGGCAGTAGGCAGTAGCAGTAGGCCATGGAGCAGCAAGTCTACTTTTGAAATTGACGATTAATACTATAAAAACGTCCAAAATTCGTTGTAGTTCGCGCAATTGCTTCGCCAATTCGCTGTCGCTCGTGTCGTGGCCAACAAACAGTCCGGGGCGAAGATCTCCTGTCGCGGATTGATTGCCGATTGCAATTTTGACATTGATACTAATTCAACATCGAATCGATTTTCGCCAGAACCGGTCGGTAATAGGTGTAATTATGACGTTCCATAATGCTGTAAAGCGAAAATAACTTCTCATTCCGAAGCGCATCATCCGAATACGTTCCCGCGATTTTTTTGCAAATTGCATCAAGCAGGCTTCGCGAATCGGGATTGCTGTAACTGGAAACGGCTTCCTGAAATTCGGCGTTGTCAAAGTGCATATTGAGCCTGTTCTTCAGCTCGGGTAAAAATGAAGGATGTGGATATTTTGCAATTGCCAGAAACGCGTTATCGATATTTTCCTTAAGAAACGGCACGTCTTTCGGATTTTTGAAATTTGCCAGTGTGGCAAGCACTTCAGCCGTCGGATATTTTGTAGCGAAATATCGTACACGGTCGTAGTGACCAACCTTAAACTCCTTATGGCGGTAGATGTAATTGAGTAGTTGAGGTGCGATATCATCCGTCGCAAAAGCAACCGAATCAAATTTTTGAAGCAGGCTGTCAACTTCACTCGCGCTCCATCGGGTTTCATATTCAGGGCCGAATAATTGCTTCACGTCGGTCAACAATCCTTTCGAAGTTGTTTTTTCGTAATATTTACGGCGTTCGAGTTTTACTTTTTGATAGGCAACAGCTTCGTACAGTTCGATTGCAAGTGACCAATCAACAAGCTGATCTCCTGATTCGATCCGGATTACATTGTTATCGTAAACATACTTTGAAAAAAGTCGGTCGAGTCCTTTTGCTTTGCGCTCCACGAGCTCTTTTACCAGATATTCGCGAACTACAGTTCCGGCGTCGGTTTCAATATGCAGTAATTCTTCATCCGTTGCAGCGTTACAAATCTTCATAAACTGGCGATAGGTGTCACGGTCCATGACAATGCTATCGGGATTTTGCTCAATGGTATAAGACTTAAACGCGTCGTAATGCTTTGAAACCTCGACAGAAAGCTGCGCAAATGAAACCAGTGGGGAAAGAAAAAAAATAAAGAAAACGAGGTGCTTCATAGTCTAGAGATCAGGGAAATAACGGTAAAAATCGCAGTTTATTTTTCAAATATAACGTTTTTGACGCAATTTGACCGATGACCAATTATGCATTAGGTAGGCAAAGGTACTCTGCCGACTTTTTCGTATTTTTGGCAAGCTATACCGTTGCTATGAAAGAAGAAAATGTGATTTTAGTCGACCGCGAAGATCGTCCGATAGGACTAATGCCCAAACTCGAAGCGCATCAAAAAGGGGCGCTGCATCGTGCTTTTTCGGTTTTCATATTGAATGACCGTAACGAGATAATGCTTCAGCAACGTGCGAGTGAAAAATATCATTCACCGTTGCTTTGGACCAATACCTGCTGCAGCCATCAGCGCGAAGGCGAAAGTAATATCGAGGCAGGAAAGCGCCGTCTTCAGGAGGAAATGGGCTTTACGACTGATCTTCGTGAATTGTTCAATTTCATTTACAAGGCGCCATTCGACAATGGTCTTACCGAACACGAGCTTGATCATGTGCTGATTGGAAGCTACAATGGCGAGCCCGACATCAATCCGCATGAAGTCGGCGCCTGGAAATGGATGGCGGTCGATGCTGTAAAACAGGATATGGTTGAGAATCCGGATGATTATACGGTTTGGTTTAAAATCATATTCAATGAGTTTTATCATTACCTTGAAGCACATCAAAACGAAAAATAACGAGTTATGAAAGTCACCGTTTGCAGAAATGCCCATTTCAACGCCGCCCATCGATTACACTGCAGCGACTGGTCGGATGAGCAGAATCGTTCTGTATTCGGTAAATGTAACAACGCCAACTACCACGGCCACAATTATGAACTTACCGTTTCCGTTACCGGAGAGGTTGATCCGAAAACCGGGTATGTGATCGATTTGAAAGTTTTGAGTGATTTGATTGTTGAAGAAGTCGAGAATCCATTCGACCATAAAAACCTGAACCTCGATGTTGCCGAATTCGCAGATCTGAATCCGACTGCTGAAAATATCGCGATCGTCATCTGGAATAAACTTCGCAGGCGTCTTGACGCGAAACTCATTTTGGAAGTCACTTTATATGAAACTCCACGAAATTTTGTGATTTATAAAGGGGAATGAAATTGCCAAAGTTGTAATTTTGTTCAATCCACAACGCGATTTGCATAAACCGCTCGTTATGAAATTTTCCGCTTATCCAATCAAATGTGAACCCATCTTTAAAGAATCAATATGGGGCGGCACCAAATTAAAATCGCTTCTCAACAAAGACATTACTGCGGATAATACGGGAGAAAGTTGGGAATTATCTGCTGTGCCTGGCGATGTAAGCATAATCTCGAATGGAGTTTTCAAGGGCAGGTCGTTGGCAGAGGTAATCGAATCATTTCCCGGTCAGATTTTAGGCACTGAAGTCAGCCGCCGGTTCGGGAGTAAATTTCCGTTGCTATTCAAGTTCATCGATGCCAAAAAGGACTTGTCGATTCAGGTACATCCCAACGATGCACTCGCACAAAAGCGGCATAATTCGTATGGCAAAACCGAAATGTGGTATATAATTCAGGCCGATGAAGGTGCACGCCTGATTATTGGTTTTAACGAGAACATCACTCCGAAAGAGTACCAAAAGCATTTAGAGGCTAACACGCTGCTCGATGTTTTGGATCATATCCCGGTTTCAAAAGGCGATGTGTTTCTGCTTGAAGCCGGTACGGTACATGCG
>JAEYZX010000065.1 GCA_023427845.1 Bacteroidota bacterium | reverse complement strand
ACCAGGCGGTGTGGCGTTATGTGATGCGAAAAAACGTGGATTACCTACCTAAAGTGGCGCATAAATCGTATCTCGACGGACTTAAAAAGACGGGGCTCGAGGTCGAAAAATTCCCGAACTTGTACGGCATGAACCGCATCCTGAAAGAGATCGGATGGGCGGCCGTTGCTGTTGACGGATTTATCCCTCCTAACGCATTCATGGAATTCCAGGCTTATAACGTACTTGTAATAGCATCCGACATCCGGCAGCTGGAACATATCGAATATACACCCGCTCCAGACATCATTCACGAAGGTGCAGGACATGCTCCGATCATCGCAAATCCTGAATACGCGGAATATTTGAGACGTTTTGGCGAGATTGGCTGCAAAGCGATTTCATCGGGAAAAGATTATGAAATGTATGAGGCGATCCGCCTGCTGTCGATACTAAAAGAAGCCGAAGGGACTCCGCAACAGGAAATCGATGCAGCATCAGAAGCGGTCGATTATCTTCAGAATAACATGGGCGAAATGTCGGAGATGGCACGAATACGAAACCTGCATTGGTGGACGGTTGAATACGGACTCATCGGCACGCTTGAAAATCCAAAAATATATGGCGCCGGACTCCTTTCATCGATTGGCGAAAGCGCATGGTGCATGACCGATAAGGTCGCAAAAATCCCTTATGACATTTCAGCGGCCGATCAAAGTTTCGATATCACAAAACCACAGCCGCAACTTTATGTAACACCCGATTTTGCACATCTTAGCTCGGTTTTGGAAGAATTTGCAAATACGATGGCGCTTCGTACCGGCGGATTGAGCGGTGTTGAAAAACTGATACAATCAAAAGCACTCGGAACGATTGAACTCAGTACCGGCCTCCAGGTATCAGGAGTTTTTACAAACGTAATCGAAAACAACGGAAAACCGATTTATATCCAAACTACCGGAAAAACCGCACTCGCCTATCGCGAAAAGGAACTTGTAGGACATGGCACGGCAACGCATGCCGAAGGGTTTGGAAGCCCTGTTGGGAAACTCAAAGGAATCAACATTGCGATAGAAGATATGAGTCCGCGCGACCTGATCGCCTACGCAATCTACGAAGGCGAAACCGTCAATCTCGAATTTGACGGCGACATTACCGTTAGCGGCGAAATCATTACCGGGTCACGCAATCTTCGTGGTGAAATCATCATCATCAGTTTTAAGAATTGTACGGTCAAACATGGCGATACCGTTCTTTTCCAGCCCGAATGGGGAACGTATGACATGGCGGTTGGGAAGAAAATCGTATCGGCGTTTTCCGGCCCTGCCGATGTGGACAGTTTTGACCTGATTACGCATGTGCCATCGAGCACGACAATCAAAGCAAAGCGTTCGGAGGAACGAACCGAACTGGAAGGTTTGTACAGGCAGGTACGCGATCTTCGGGAAGGACGTGACAAGAGCATCTCGATAAGGAATGTTTTCCATCAGCTAAAATCAAACCATCCAAATGACTGGCTTTTGTCGGTTGAGATTGCCGAACTGGTCAAGGAAATGAACGACCCTCAGTTGATGGAAGAAGTGTTGATCCACCTCGAGAAATTAAAACAGAGCCGCCCTGAAATCGCCCATCTGATTACCGGCGGGCTTGAGTTGATTTTCGAGGATGCGGAAGTGAATTGATTCTGATAACTTTTAAGCGCTATGCGGAAATTATTACTACTCTTTTTGTTGGCCACATCAGCATTAACCGCTCAGGACGGAATCCAGTTCCGCGATGGCACTCTTGCCGAACTGATGCAGTTTTCAAAAAATGAGAATAAACCGCTAATGCTGATGTGCTACGCCGAATGGTGCCCGCACTGCAAAAAAATGAAATCGGAAGTAGTGATACAGCCTGAAGTTGCCGCATTTTTCAATGATAATTTCGTCTGTGCCTCCAAAGACATGGAAAAAGGCGACGGAAAAACAATCCGTCGCAAACTGCGGATCAAATCATATCCGACGTTCGTTTTTATTAGTCCGGACGGGACGCTTATCTATCAAGTCGCGAAAGGATTAAAGGCGGACGATTTCATTCAGGAAGGTAAAAATGCGCTCGATGTGACCAAACAGTTTCCCACGTTGCGTAAGGCATTTTTTGCCGATCCCACAAATGCGGAAAATTGTCTTACGTATATACAGGCGCTTAAGAAAGGCAATATTGACGTGGAGTCGGTAGCATTGAAATATTTTTCAACCGTGCGTGAAGATCAGCTGGTGAGTGAAATTAATTGGAGAATCTTTGCCAACGGGATTTCAAACATCAATACACGCGAATTTCAACATGTCTTAAAAAACCAGGAAATGTATGCCGCTGTTTCATCTCCAAATAGAGTGGAACGTAAAATTCTACATGCCGTTAGGGAAACACTGTCTTCATCGGCGGAATCAGGCGATACATTGAACTACAACAAAGCCCGTCCGGCAATTGCCGCGATCCAATTGCAAAAAACCGATTCATTACTTTTTAACTACGACCTGAAAGTGTACGAACTTGCAAATGACTGGAAGCGTTACAAAGAAACAGCACTCGAAGGAACGGCCAAATTCGCCTGGGACAATGCAAATACTTTGAGGGACATCACTCTGAACTTCTCTAAAAACATCGACGATGAAGCTGCGCTGACTCAAAGCATCAAATGGGCCGAACGTTCGCTGGAATTAAAAACAGCTTACGATATCCATCTGATTTTGGCTCACCTCAACCTCAAAGCCGGAAAAAAGGAAAGTGCCCGGGATTGGGCCGAGAAAGGAAAGGCGATGGCGGTTCAAAACGATTGGGATCCGATTCGCGCCGACGAAATTCTGAACCAGATCTAAGTTTTTATAGTAGTTCCGAGCTCCTGCTCATTCCCAACGACATTTTCATTGTATTTCAGCGTCCAACCCATCGAATTGGTCAGGATCAGTATTTTTGAAAGTTCACTTACAAGCCGGTTTTCTGCATTCGACTTCAAGGTTGAGGACTCAATTTTCTTTCGCAAATTTTCCCGCACGGTTTTGTTGATTTTATTATAATCGGCTCCGGTAAACGGGTTCAGCCTGCTTTGGTCGACATCGTAGAACTTGATGTCGGGGTTTATCGTGATCTCTTCTTTGGGAATATTCTTTATCGTAATCGTTTTGCTGCCTTCATCGATTTCATATTCCATTTGCCGAAGGTCGTACGCAACAGTAACGTCGGCGTTGACAATAATCAGTGCTTTCTTCTCGAACGACAGTATGTTCATGAAATACTTTTGCTGGTCTTTGAATGTCAGCACTTCGGAAAAATGTCCTTCGGTAACAATAAGCTTTCCAACATTTACGATCTGCTGCTGGATCAGGTTCGTATTGTACTCAACCGGATCATCGTTTTTTTTGAATTCACAGTATCTGAAAAGGAGAATAACGATTAGGACACCGGCGGCAAGTATCAAAATTCTGCGCATGTTTTTGTTTAAAGTTAAACTTTTCCGATGCAACAGTGTTTACATAATTCAAATGAGATTATTGCTCTTCGCTTTTTGGATCGCCTCGAGTTTATTGTGGACCTGCAGTTTGTTGTAGATGTTTTCGATGTGCTTTCGAACAGTGCTTGGCGACAGGATTAGGTTGTCGGCAATATGGTTGTAATTAAGCCCTTTGCTGAGCTGCTCGAGCACTTCGATCTCGCGGGCCGATAACTTGATTTGCTCTGCACATTCCTTGTTTTCAAAGGCGACCGGGTTTCGCAGCAACTTTAATGTTTTTAGTGCAATTGACGGATTCATCGCGGCGCCGCCATTCATCGTTTCGATTATTCCCTGATGAAGGTCTTTAGGGTTCACTTCTTTCAGCAGATAGCCGTCGGCACCGGCTTTTATCGAGTTGAAGATGTTTTCATCATTGTCGAAAACGGTCAGCATTATGATTTTGATATGCGGATATTTGTTCTTGACAATCGTAGTAGCTTCGATGCCGTTCATTTTCGGCATTTCGATGTCCATCAGAATAAGATCGATATTGTGGTTGGCCTCGAGTTTTTCAAGTAAATCTTTACCGTCGGTTGCCGTAAACCTGCAGCAGAGATCATCAAAGAATGACAGTTTTTCCTGGATCGCACGGATCAGGAAATTATTGTCGTCGGCAATCGCGATTTTGATGTTCATCCGGATTCAGGTTAACGTACTCAAAAATAGATAATAAAGATAATGTTCAGCACAAGAATTACGGCAACTGAAATTGCAAGCATCCAGAATTTTATTCGTGATTTCATCGTATTCATATGACAAATGTTATTTATTCTGCCGCAATATCCTATACGGCATCTGCCCTATTCTGCTGTTCCTTACCAAAACGAACCGTGATCCGCGTCCCTTTTGAAATTTCAGATTCGAAGGTAAAATCGCCTTTTATTTCCTTAATCCTTTTTTCCATGTTGAGTAGTCCGTTTCCTTTTGCAACCTGCGCGGGGTCAAATCCCACTCCGTCATCTTCAACGTTGACCTCAATCTGGTCTCCGATATTATTCACTGAAATCAGCACTTTTGCTGCATGTGAATATTTGATCGCATTGTTCACGGCTTCCTGGACCGTCCTGTAGATATTCATTCCGGTGACCGATGATAATTTTACCTGGTTCAGCGTTTCATCGATCGAAAATACGAAATCGGTATTCTCTTTTGCATCCTGCGCCTTCTCGATGAAGTTAAGTATGCGCGCCATCAGGTCTTCAAAAGTGATCTCATTCGTGTTCATTGCCCATATCGTGTCGCGAAGTTCAAGGATCGTCTCTTTCGTAAAACTGCTGATGCTTTGAAGTTTGCGGTCGAGTTTTGTGTCTTTTAAATCAAAAGCATATTTAATGTTGTCGACAGATGATATGATAAAGGTGAGCTGTGCACCGATATTATCATGAAGGTCGCGTGAAATCGCCAGCCGTTGCTCGTGCAGTTTGTTCTGCGTTTCAATTTGCGCGATGGCCGATTTGAGTTCGTGCTCCTGTGCCAATTGCCGGTTGCGGAGTTTTTGCTGGCGATAGATTAAAAATCCTATCAGCGCGATAAAAGCCGACAGCAATGCCAAGGTAATCAGCACGTAGTTCTTTTGTCTCGATTCGGCCTCCTTTTGCAGCAGCAGGTTTTTATGTTCGGCTAGCAATCTTTCTTTGTTATTGGTGTCAAATCGCACTTCAAGCTCGGCTATTTTGGAATTCGTTTCCTTGTTGATCAGGCTGTCTTTGTATTGTTCGAACAACTTATAGTTTGCAAGCGCCTCACGGTCGTTGCCAAGCGTTTCGTGAATTTCGGAAATAGATTTATAGCTGTTTCGCATCAGGTCGATGTAGTTGAACTCACGTGCCTTATTCAACGCTTTTTCGTAGAATTCCAACGCTTTACGATATTGCTCTTGTGCGAGATACAAATCGCCGAAATACGAGTAATTCTCGGCAATGCCAACGCCGTCATTCATTTCAATACGCATCTGAAGCGCCTTCGAATATAGTTTTTCGGCCTGCGCGAACTGACGGTTCATGACGTTAATTCCTGCAATGGTATTCAGGCTGTACGGAATTCCGATGCTGTCCTGCACCGCCTCTTTTAATTTAAGCCCTTTGTTGTAAAAATACAATGCGCTGTCAAGTTCATTATTCATTTCCTTTAGCACACCGTAATTATTGTAAATGCTCAGAAGCGAAGTGGTGTCGCTGATATCCTCTGCGATTTTCTTCCCTTTTTGCATGTAATACAGCGCTTTTGGCATGTTTCGCCGTTTAATCGTATAACCAAAGCCGCCATATTCATTTGCGAGTTTGTCCATCATTTTGAGCGATTCATAAAGCCGGATCGCTTTAAGTGAATTGTCGACCTGCAGATTGTATTTTCCCTGGTAATAATAAATAAGTGAAAGGTTGCTGTAACTCATCGCCTCGCCTAACTTATAGTCGATTTTACGTGCATCGGCGGCGTTTTTAAGGTACGCTTTGTCGAGTACCGCGGCGTTCGCTATCTTGACATCAAACGGAAGCGCATTGAGCGAATCGATTCGTGCTTTCTGACCCGAAGCCGTAGTGATGACCAAAGACGCTATTGCAATGAACATAAATCTCATACTAGCTTTGAATTGGAACGGGTTGTGCTCTATCATGGATGATATACTGGTTCCTTTGGAAACTTCGGACTCCGATAAGTAATAAGCCATCCGGTGAGAATTGAAAATTTAGTCATAAGTAACTGTTTCGTGCCACTAATATAATTAGTTTCGAATAAGTTAGCCGTTTAGGCAATTATTTTTTAAGCAGGTTGTTTTGCGATAAAGTCTCGACAAAATCCTGAATCATCGAGCCGATATCAGTGCTAAGCAAATGGTTGGCATTCTGCAGTTTTTCTTTCAGTTCGTCCGACAACTTGATTTTGTCATTTTGGATATCCTGATTATCGAGTAGATGCACGATCATTTCCTGAAACAGGACGACTTTTTTCCGATGTGATTCGCGCGACCTCCGAATGTCGAAAATCAAAAAGAATATTACAGCCAGCAAAATGCCTACAACGCCGAGAAGAAGGAACATCATTTTTTGCTTCAGCTTTTAGTTAGCAAATGCAGCGGAATTTTTACGCTATATATAAAAGTATCGTCATTTACCGATCGTGTGAAATAGAGCGTTTCGTGTTTCTCATCGTAAAACGGTGCGCCGTCATAGCCACCACTATTGACTTTTGTACCGAGATTTATGGGTTCGGACCATTTCTTCCACGTGTCGTCGAGCCGATGCGATACATAGATGTCATAATCTCCATAACCGCTGAAACCATTGCTGCTAAAAATCAGTGTTTTTTGGTCGGAAAGCAGGAACGGCATGCTTTCATCGGCGGCGCTGTTAATGATTTTACCCATATTCTGAAGAAACATGTAGGTCCCGTCGTCCTTTCGGGTTGAAAAGTAAAGATCTGCGCCACCCTGGCTTAAATCCGATTCGATTCCGAGTATAACCACTTTGCCGTCACCGGTAATCGTAGCTTCCGACGAATCGTCATAGTTATTGTAGGCGGTAATCTTTAGCGGGCCTTCGCTATGGTATTGTCCATCTTTAAGCACCAAAAACTCGTATCCTGTTTCACCCGTCGAACGTACATAAGGAACTCCTCCCTTCAAAATCCGCCCGTCATAGCAGCTTTCAATATAATTGAAGGTCTTGTTTGCACTTAAGGACGCTTCTGCCGCGGGTACCGTCCAGCCTGCTCCTTGCCGTACACACGAATAGACAACTTCCTTCTGCCCGGATCCATCGGTAAAATAAAGTGTATTTCCATCGGCTGAAAGTGCCGGATTATACGGCTGCAGATTTGGTAAATCAATCGACTGTGCAGAAATGAGATTTTCAAACTCCGGATTGATGTTCACAATTGGGATTATTGGTTCGACCGAATCGGAAATTCCGATTGCATCGATTTGCTTTTGCCCCGGGAGAGACGCAAATATGAACTCGACTTTTACGGCAACCACATTATGAACCGGATTTTCGAGAATCGCATACTCAATGCCCGAGTTCACCGTGACGTCTGCCGCCTGCTGCACTTTTCGGCGTTTGCGATTGTAATAATACCGCCTGTCGGTTGCAATGGTTGAACTGTAAAGCGGGGTTTTGTAATCGCGTTTGCGGAACCAGACCGTTTCAAATTTGCCGGATTCATTGCCAACCATTATGCGGTTTACGCAACCGGCGTTCAGGTTTTCAAATACGGCAACCTGACGTACCGTTTGTGGATTATCAAACCCAACGATTACGGTTTCAAATCCGTCGAGTGCATCTTTAGGAGTCCATGCATTTGGACTCGGTCCGCCTTGCGGAAACGCATCGGGTTTGCCGAGGATTCTTTTGATCCCGTTCTGTTTGCCACCGAGATCGGACGAATATTTAATGACTTTTGATGCCCATTGAATCTGTTGGCCCGACATAGTGAAAACAAAAAACAGCAACGTGAAGGGTATAATTTTTTTCATAAGTAACTATTTTAAAAGGGCTGCAGATTTCTCCAACAGCCCTTAGAACAACTAATTACCACATTTAGTTATTCACTTTTATTTTCTCCACTTTTTTGCCTTTGAATGCAAAGATGTATTCGCCATCCTCGGTAATATCAATGCCATCGCCGTATTTCGGGCTACCGCCTTTTCCTTTCGACTGAACAGAGCCTTTGGTCTCGCCATTTGTCATGTCGATGCCATAGATGATGTTTTTGCTGTTGCGCTGGTCGCGAAGAAAATAGTTGTCGCCAATTTGATAGAAGTAATCCACGCCACGAATTTTTTCGGTAGCATAGGCGCGAGAACCATCGGATTTATTGTAAGACGCAAGTCCTTTTTCCGAAAGCACGACGACTTTATCCCCAAAATCGATAACGTCGGTTGCCTTACCCACTTTCGCGTCGTTGTGTTTTACGTCGAATAACTGCTTTCCGCTTTCGATATCATAGCTGTAGAATTGATCGCCATCGCCCACGAAAACTGTTTTGTCGTTTTCGAGTATCAGATCGGTAATGCGTTTGTCGAACTTTTCAGAGCGCCATGCCGTTTTTCCGGTCGCATCGTCAATCGCAAGCACGCTGTTTTTTTGAGCGCGGTAATCCCAGTAGATATACGGAACCCATTGCTGCATCGTACCGCCGCCAAATCCACCAAGGGCAGCCGCTGCCGAAAATCCGTTTGACGTTTCCTCAAGGCGTAATTCCTGCACCTGAACTTTCCCGCCAACCTGAACAACTACCTTGTTACCGGCTTTATAAATATTTGGCATCGATAAAGCTCCGGTGATTTTCTCGGATGCCCAAAGCAATTTTCCGGTTTCGAGGTCGTGTTTTTCAACATATTTCGTCTTGTCCCTGTTGCCTAGAATCACTAAGTAAACCGCATCATCGGTAAATAACGGGTCGGCGATTGTACGGTAGATTTTCGATTTTTTCTTTCCGCTGAAAAGTCCTTTTGAACCTTCCATATCATTTTCATAAGTTACTGCCCACAATTTTTGGCCGTTGTCGTAATTGTAAACATTGATTCCGTCGAGGTACAGGAATATTTTGTTGTCTTTGATCCACATATCGATGATCGCACGCCGGGTTACCAATTCCTTTTCGATTGTTCCGGCAAATGTCGCATCCCAAAGGATATCGCCGTTGCTTGCGTTGATCCTGACCAATTGGTTTTTGAAACCCGAAAACAACGCACCTAGCGCGGTTGGCTTGAAATTCACCATTATGATCTCGTTTTTTGCCTCATTGTAGATGTACTTTCCGACACCGCCTTTGAACCGATTGGTCTCCCAGATTTTTTCGCCTGTATTTGCTTTGACAAGAATCACCGATGCTTTTTGCGAAATCAGGAATGCGTCGAGTTCACTGATGTATTTCACGGTTTCGAGTTCACCCTGATCAGCGCCATCCTCGGCTTTTGTGCCTTTTGGGATAAGATTTTGATATTGCTCGGAATTCCATAATTCTTTTCCGCTTACAAGATCGATTACGGCAACGCGGTCAGTTCCCAATTTTCGTTCGTCAAACAAAAACAAGTAACCGCCCTTATCTTTCCAGATCGTATACTGGTATTCCGATTTATTGGTTTTGTTGGTCGTAATTTTCTTGTAATCGCCGCTCCACATCGGCTTTCCGTCCTGGTCGATTACCGAAGCCGAATTGTCATCGGTACCGATAATACAGTCGCCATTCGTGTTGCAGAGCGCCAGCCTTGTTGCCTTATTGTCGAACTCCGATTCCCAGACGGTTGCGAATGAACCCGACTTTTTCCCGGTCCCGCCTTTTTTTCCCATTAATTTTCCCAATTGCGCCGAAGCACTGAAGGAATTGAAGATCATTAGTACGATCGTAAATCTGATAAAGTTTTTCATGTTTGTCGATATTTAGTTTTTTAAAATGTTGCGGTGTAACGGATCTTGTATCGCTGCTGCTTTTGCAGTTTGAAGTTGAATTTGTGGTTCAGAATGTAATCCGACATGAAGTTGATGAAATCGATGTTTTTGATATCGCTGTCGACTTTAAAGAATGACGATACTTTTCCGTTCTGGACAACTCCTATATCTACGACCATAGTTCCCGTCACGTCGGCAAATTTTTTGTTTTTCTTTTTTGTGAAGTCGGCCGATTTGAATACTGCGTCGATTTCACGTGTAACTTCCTCGTGTACGACTTCCTCATCCGTCAGAACTTGTCGTTGTGCAACTGCCGAAGGTGCGAACACGACTAAAAATACGATGATAATAAATTTGAGAATCTTCATTTGACTGGTGTTGGTTATGATACAAATCTGCAACATATCCAATCCACTGACAATAAGGCATTTGCCGTATTTTGCTGTTCCGCAACTCTGATATCTAAACAAAAAGGCCGGAATTATCCGACCTTCTTTCTAAACGCATCAAGTATTTATTGAATCGCCGCGCGGAAGGTTCCGTTTGTGATTTCAACTGAATTCGTCGAGTTTTCTACATTCTCGAATGCCGTGGCCGAGAAAGTTCCTTTGACCTCGGTTTCCGAAACTTCGGTAATCTCCACAACACCATCTCCCCTTACGGAAGTGTAAGTCGTATACTGTCCGATCGTAGCACCCATTTCCAGATAGTTGATGTAGCCGTTCATGACGTTGTTGTTGCCATTTTCGTAAGTTCCGACTCCGTCAAAATTCGCAACGTTTATCTGAATTGAATTTCCACTGTTGTCGCTGCTCTGGATGATAAGCGTACCGCCCTGAATCATCGCCATTGGTTCAAACATGCTTGAATTGCTGTAGTTGTCCCCATCGACTTTCGCTTTTAAATGGAATCCCGATGGTGTTCCGCCACCGCCACCATCATTATCGTCGCTGCATGCTGTTAAAAATAATGCTGCTGCAATAAACCCGGTTTTTGCGAACATTTTAATTGCTTGTAATTTCTTCATGATTTAAATGATTTGTTAGTTAATTTTTACTTTACAAATCTGCAACTATGAAGTACTGAAGGCAATAAGGCATTTGCCGTATTTTTAAAATGCGATATGCGGATGGCGTTTTTGAAGTTCCGATATTTTTCTGGCGACATTCTTTAGAAATGCTTTGTGCGAATCCGTATCGGGACTGAACGGACGATGGGAAATAGCACGTTGAATCCCCTCGACTTCACGCATGACTGATAAAGCGTCAGCGGTTAGATAAGTTTCGGTAAACCTTTGCCAGATGTAGTCGATTGCGGTATGGTTTGGATGGATCATATCGGCCGCAAAAAAACGGTAGTCGCGAAGTTCGTCCATCATGATTTCATACGATGGGAAATAGCTGGCCGAATTTGTATTGCGGACAACTTCATGCAGACCGGTAATCAAATGCGATTTGCTGATTTGATTTTCGACAAATCCGTCCTTGATATGCCTGACGGGTGAAACAGTGAAGATGATTTTAATACTGCTGTTCTTTTCGCGTACGACCCTGATGATATTTTGCAGGCTTTTCGCTATGGATTCAACCGACAGCAATTCTTTTGTAAACTGCTTTTGCGGGACTTTGTGGCAATTCGCGACAATACACCCGGAATCGACGTTCCGATACACCCATGCCGTTCCCAAGGTGATTATTAAATGTGAAGTTTCGCTGAAATCGACCGACGGGTTATTGAGTTTTTGAAGCACAGCATCCTTGTTTGAATCGCTCACATCCGAATGAGCGTCAAAACAATGCCAGCGGCCTTCGTTAAAAAAGAGGTCTTGTTCGGAGAATTTTTTTTTATTGACTGCAGCCGACACATAATTCTCGAGCGCGACAGGATGGAATAAGATTCCGTGTGGGTTTACAGAATTCAGGAATTTATAATATTCTAATTTCTCGGCTATGTTGACCGCAAAACACGAGCCCAAGGTTACAATCCGCGAGCTGTAATCAATTGGCTGCTCAGAAATCGGTATTGTTATTTTGGTCCTGAATTGCATCTTATTTAATTTATGAAGTCGGCTGCTTTAGCTAAAGCTTCAGAAATCCCGCCGGCATCCTTTCCTCCGGCAGTTGCGAAAAACGGCTGCCCGCCGCCGCCGCCTTTAATGTACTTCCCAAGTTCACGAACGATAGTACCGGCATTCAATCCGCGTTCTGCGACAAGCTCTTTTGATATGTAAACACTCAGCATCGGTTTGCCTTCATTGGCTGTGGCCAAAACCAGGAAAAGATTATTGCCCAAAGTCCCCAACTCATACGCGAGGTCTTTTGCGCCTTCGGGATTCAAATCGACTTGCTTTGCGAGGAATTTTACTCCGTTGATTTCCTGAAGTTCGGATGAGAGTTCACCTTTGAGGTTTTTTGCTTTTTCCTTCAGCAGGCTTTCTATTTGTTTCTTCAACTTTGCATTTTCATCCTGAAGTGTAACAACGGCCTTAATCGTATCCTGTGGATTTTTCAATGCCTGTTTTATTTCCTCAAGTGCTTTTTCCTGTGCAGTAAAATATTCCTTTACCGCATCGGAAGTAATTGCTTCTATACGACGAATTCCAGCAGCGACCGCGCCTTCGCTGACAATTTTAAAATGCCAGATATCGGCGGTGTTTGTTACATGGATTCCGCCGCACAATTCAATGCTGTCGCCAAACCTGATTGCACGCACGTTATCGCCATATTTTTCACCGAACAATGCCATTGCACCTTCTTCGACTGCTTGCTGAAACGGTATGCTTCTTTGTTCGATTAGCGGCAGTTGTTCTTCAATTCGCGAATTGACAAATTTTTCTACCTGCCGGATTTCCTCATCGGTAAGTTTTGCAAAATGCGAAAAATCGAAGCGCAGGTAATTCGGATTTACGAGCGAGCCTTTTTGTTCAACGTGCGTACCAAGGATCGTGCGCAATGCCAAATGCATCAAATGCGTAGCCGAATGGTTTGCGGCAGTCGATTCACGTAAATCTTTATTAACTTTTGCAATGAATGTCCCGTCAAGTTTTGAAGGAAGTTTTTTCGCGAAGTGAATTATGAGGTTGTTTTCCTTTTTGGTATCGATGATTTCAATTGACTCGTTCGAATCGGAAAGCGTTCCTTGATCACCGACTTGCCCGCCGCCTTCAGGATAAAACGGCGTATGGTCTAATACTATTTGATAAAGCGTTCCGTCTTTTTTCGATTCTGTTTTGCGATAGCGTGTGATTCTGACTTCGTTCACAAGCAAATCGTATCCGACGAAAGTTTCTGTATTTCCATCGACCAAGGTCGTCCAGTCGCCTGTCGAAACTTCAGAAGCCGCGCGTGACCGGGTTTTTTGTTCGAGCATTGCTTCATCAAATCCTTTTTCATCAAGTTCGAGATTGCGTTCGCGAAGTATAAGTGCCGTCAAATCGATCGGGAAACCAAAAGTATCGTAAAGTTCGAATGCTTTTTTTCCCGAGATGACATTATTCTTCGATTCTGAAATCACATTCTCAAGTAGCTGAAGTCCCTGGTCGAGCGTTCGAAGGAACGAACTTTCTTCCTCGCGGATCACGTTGGTGACGAGATTTTTCTGCGAACGGATTTCAGGGAATGAACCGCCCATTTGTTCGGCGAGCGTATCGACAAGTTGGTAGATGAAAGGCTCTTTTGTATTCAGGAAGGTAAATCCGTAACGGATCGCGCGGCGCAGGATCCGGCGGATTACATAACCGGCGCCCGTATTTGACGGAAGTTGTCCGTCGGCAATTGCAAAAGCCACCGCACGCACGTGATCGGCGATGACGCGTATTGCGATATTGGTCTTATCTGCGGCATCGTTTGTCGCTTTGATCGTATATTTTGTATTGGTGACGCTTTCGATTTTTTGAATCAGCGGCGTAAAGACATCGGTATCGTAATTTGATTGCACGCCCTGTAAAACCATGCACAGGCGTTCAAAGCCCATTCCGGTATCGACATGCTGTGCAGGAAGCTTTTCGAGCGAGCCATCGGCTTTGCGGTTGAATTCCATGAATACATTGTTCCAAATTTCAACAACATGCGGATGGTCGGCATTCACAAGGTCTTTTCCGGGAGTCGTGGGGTTTTCTTGAGCCGCACGGGTT
>JAEYZX010000040.1 GCA_023427845.1 Bacteroidota bacterium | reverse complement strand
GCCGTATTGTGGCCGCCATGCCTTCAATCTATTTTTGGCTATTATAAATAATTAATAGAACAAAAATGAAAAAACTATTACTTTCAGCTTTTTTGGTTGCAGGAACTTTTTGTGCAGATGCACAGGAAACGCGCTTTGGTGTAAAGGCGGGCGTCGATATTGCCAGCATGACAGTCGATTTAGGTCCCCTTGGTGAAGTCACAGGAAACGAAACCGGATTTTTTGTAGGAGCGTTTGCCGAAATTGGCGTGAACGAGACCTTCGCGATCCAGCCTGAAGTGCTTTATGTTGGGATCAAGGATTTCAACATGATCAATGTCCCGGTTTTGGGGAAATTCACATTTGCGGAAGATTTCAGCGCAATGGCCGGGCCGAGCATAAACTACCTGCTTGACGCCGAGGAAGATGAATTTAAAGTGAATGTTGACGTTGCTGTTGGTTACGCTATCACCGAAGACATCGATGCATCGGCGAGATATTCGATTGGTTTTGGCGATGTAAAAATCAGCGGGCTCTTTATTGGAGTGGGATATAAATTTTAGTATTTTGTTTTAGTTTTTTTTGAAAAGGAAAACCACCGTTTTTGCGGTGGTTTTCTGATTTAATCCCGTTTTGGGTTATTTTTCTTAGCTCTTTTTTCTTCTTTTTTTTCCTTGGCGGTCTTCAGCGGTTCCTTTTTGACCGTTTTCTTAGCATCGTGACTTTTTGCCATAATCTTCGGTTTATTGGTTAGTAATTACGTATCGGCAATTGCAGTAAATGTAATTAAATTTCATTGAAAAAACATTGGCCACGAATGCACTATTTAAAAGGTGATAAAATAGAGTTTTCGTGGCTAAAAATGATTTAATTGCTGCGCGTACCGACGAGCGAGGATTAATGCTTACTCGTTAACAAGTACCCATTCGCCTTTTGCAAGGAAGGCTTCCGCTTTTTTGTATTTCATCGTTTCGGTCTTGCCGGTCATCACGTTTTTGATCGTGACATTTTCGTTACGGCTGATCTTGGGCATCTCGCGGACGATGGTTTCGGTTACCTGTCTTGGCTGTGTTTGTGCCGCTTCACGATTTTGTGCGGCCGCCTGGTCGCTGTTCGGAATTTCATCTTTCGATGTTTTATAATTTTCCTTTGGCTTTACTTCGCGTGCTTCCTGGATCTGCTGCGTGTTCTGTTGTGGAAGGTCGCCTTTGAAAAGGAACGAAATCACTTCTTTATTGACGCCGTTCAGCATTGAAGAAAACAATTTGAATGCTTCGAATTTGTAGATCAGCAACGGGTCTTTTTGCTCGTGAACGGCAAGCTGGACCGACTGCTTCAATTCGTCCATTTTGCGAAGGTGTTTTTTCCATGCTTCGTCAACGATTGCAAGCGTGATGTTCTTTTCGAAATCGGCAATCAATTGTGCTGCTTCGGTCTCGTATGCTTTTTTAAGATCGGTTACAACATTAAGTGTTTTGACTCCGTCGGTAAATGGAACAACGATTCGCTCAAACTGGTTGCCTTGCTGTTCGAAAACGTTTTTGATGATCGGGAATGCTTCACGTGCACTGCGTTCGGTTTTCTCGGTATAATACTGCAATGCGGCTTTATAGACCTTTCCGGTCAGTTCCATTTCGTTCATCTTCTCGAATTCGTTTGCCGACACCGGAGAAGTGATCGAGAAATAACGGATCAGTTCAAATTCGAAATTCTTGAAATCGTTTGCCGATTTGTTTTGCGATGTTATTAATTCGCAGGTATCATACATCATGTTCGCGATATCGACCTTAAGACGTTCCCCGTGCAATGCATGACGACGGCGTTTGTAGACAACTTCACGCTGTGCATTCATCACGTCATCATATTCAAGCAATCGTTTACGGACACCAAAGTTGTTTTCTTCGACTTTTTTCTGCGCGCGTTCGATCGATTTGGTCATCATCGAATGCTGGATCACTTCACCTTCTTTAAGTCCCATTCTGTCCATTACTTTGGCGACACGTTCCGATCCGAACAAACGCATCAGGTTGTCTTCAAGCGATACATAGAATTGCGAGCTTCCCGGATCACCCTGACGTCCTGCACGACCACGCAACTGACGGTCGACGCGACGTGAATCATGACGCTCGGTACCCACGATTGCAAGTCCGCCTGCGGCTTTTACTTCAGGTGTCAGTTTGATGTCGGTACCACGTCCGGCCATGTTTGTTGCAATTGTCACAACTCCAGGTTTACCGGCTTCTTCAACGATTTGTGCTTCCTGCTTGTGCATTTTGGCGTTCAAAACGTTGTGCGGCACGTTGCGCATTTTCAACATTCGGCTCAGCAATTCTGATATTTCGACTGATGTTGTACCAATCAATACCGGACGTCCCGCTTTTGAAAGTTCGGTTACGTCTTCAATAACGGCGTTGAATTTTTCACGCGTCGTTTTATAGATAAGGTCTTCTTTGTCTTTTCGTGCCAAAGGTTTGTTGGTCGGAATTTCGACAACATCCAATTTGTAGATTGTCCAAAGTTCGCCTGCTTCGGTAACCGCAGTTCCCGTCATACCGGCAAGTTTGCTGTACATCCTGAAGTAATTCTGAAGCGTGACGGTTGCGAAAGTTTGCGTAGCGGCTTCGATCTTTACGTTTTCTTTTGCTTCGATTGCCTGGTGGAGTCCGTCAGAGTAACGGCGACCTTCCATGATACGTCCCGTTTGTTCGTCGACGATCATGATTTTGTTATCCATTATTACGTATTCGACATCTTTTTCGAATAAGGTATAAGCTTTAAGAAGTTGCGTAAGCGTATGGATCCGTTCGCTTTTTACCGAGAAATCCTGGAACAGTTTTTCTTTTTCTTCGGCTTCAATGTCTTTTTCGAGATTTTGCTTTTCGATTCGCGCAATTTCGGTCCCGATATCCGGAAGGATAAAGAAATTATCATCGGTATCCGAAGAAAGGTATTTGATTCCGTTGTCGGAAAGTTCAACCGAGTTGTTTTTTTCCTCGATCACAAAATACAATGCTTCGTCAACAATATGCATGTCACGATTGTTGTCCTGCATGTATTGGTTTTCGGTTTTCTGCAGCAGTTGTTTGATTCCTTCCTCACTGAGGAATTTAATCAGCGCTTTGTTTTTTGGAAGTGCGCGGTAAGCGCGAAGTAAGTTGAATCCGCCGTCCTTTGTATTGCCTTCTTTTATAAGCTTTTTGGCTTCAGCAAGGAAGCCGTTGGCAAGCTGGCGTTGAAGCGTAACCAGTGTTTCAATTTTTGGTTTGAGTTCGTTGAACTCATGTCGGTCGCCTTGCGGAACCGGTCCCGATATGATCAACGGCGTTCTTGCGTCATCGATCAATACCGAATCGACCTCATCGACTATCGCATAATTGTGTTTTCGCTGTACCAGGTCGTTTGGCGAATGTGCCATGTTGTCGCGCAGATAATCGAAACCGAATTCGTTATTGGTTCCGTAGGTGATGTCGGCTTCGTACGCTTTTCTTCTTCCTGCGGAATTCGGCTGGTGGTTGTCGATACAGTCAACCGTAAGTCCGTGGAATTCGAACAAAGGTGCTTTCCACGAGCTGTCACGTTTTGCCAGATAGTCGTTTACCGTTACCAGGTGCACGCCATTTCCGGTCAATGCGTTGAGGTAGAGTGGAAGCGTTGCGACCAATGTTTTACCTTCACCCGTTTGCATTTCGGCAATTTTACCCGAGTGCAGCACCATTCCGCCGATCAGCTGAACATCGTAATGGATCATGTCCCAGGTGATTTCTTTTCCGGCGGCACTCCATGAATTTGCCCAGATTGCAGTGTCGCCATCGAGGGTAATATACGGCTTGGTGGCCGAGAGTTCGCGGTCTTTTGCAGTTGAAGTAACGCGAATTTCGGTATTTTCCTTGAAGCGGCGTGCAGTTTCTTTTACGACTGCGAATGCTTCGGGAAGGATTTCATTAAGGACTTTTTCGGAAATTTCGTAGGCTTCTTTTTCAAGAGCGTCGATCTGTACGTAAATGTCCTCTCGTTTGTCGATATCCTGGATGGACTCCACTTCCTTTTTGAGGGCGGTGATTTTTGAATCTTTTTCGGCGCGTGCTTCTTTTATCCGGTTTTTAAAATCGGCTGTGCGGGCGCGCAATTCATCGTGTGAAAGAGCGGCAAGTGCCGATTCGAATGATTTTGTTTTATTTAATGTCCCTTGCAGGGCTTTGACATCTTTTTGGGATTTGTCGCCGACAAAGGTTTTTAATATGCTGTTTATAAGGCCCATGGTTGGTAATGTTTCTATGTTGTAAAGCGTGCAAATTTAGATAAAAAAAAAGCCTCTGATGAGACTTTTAAGATAGTTTTATTTTTAATATTCATCCTCGTTCCAAAGGTAATCTTCGTCGGTTGGATAATCTGGCCAAATCTCTTCCATTGACTCGTAAATTTCGCCTTCATCCTCGATGGACTGAAGGTTTTCGACTACCTCAAGAGGCGCTCCTGCCCGGATAGCGTAATCAATTAGTTCGTCTTTGGTTGCAGGCCACGGCGCATCGCTTAAATACGATGCCAATTCTAATGTCCAGTACATCTTATATGGATTTTAGGTTTATGCAAAAATAAATTTTAAACTCTATAAGTCAAGTAAAAATTGATTTATTTTAAGTAAAGTTAAGAACGTGCATTTAACCGACTGACAATGTGTGTTTTAACGTCAGTTAGCCCTGATGGAAGCGGCATCCTTTTGTTGTTTCCTTCGATTCGTATTAACGGAATGGCATCAAACAACAAAAGATATAGCGGACAGCAGGAACAGCTTCAAAAAAATCAATCCTTTTGAGGGATCCATTGCACCTCGTCGGCATTGAGGTCGGCCGACAACTTCCGTGCCAGTACAAAAAGGTAGTCAGAAAGTCGGTTTAAGTACTTTATTACATGCTCGTCAATGGGCTCATTGTGGCTGAGTTGTACGGCAAGACGCTCGGCACGTCGGCAAACGCAGCGTGCGATATGACAATATGACACGGTTTGATGGCCGCCCGGTAACACAAAGTGCGTCATTGGCGGAAGTTCGTTTTCCATTGTATCGATTTCACGTTCGAGGAGTTCGATATCACTTTCGTGCAGCAATGGAATGTTCAGTCTGGGCTGACCGTTTTTCAAGGTTTCCTTTTCGGGCGGCGTGGCCAAAATTGCACCGGCGGTAAACAGTCGGTCCTGGATTCGGATTAGAATGGTTTTATAATGCTCGCTGATTTGCTGGTCGCGGATTAGCCCGATATGCGAATTGAGTTCATCGATGGTACCGTAGCTTTCGATCCTGATGTGGTCTTTTGGAACGCGTGTACCGCCGAAAAGCGCGGTGGTTCCTTTATCTCCGGTTTTGGTGTAGACTTTCATTAGCTTAATTGCGGATTGGGGTTGATGTTGTCACTTTCAATGAGACCGTCGCGCAGCCTGATGACGCGGTGTGCGTAGGCGGCAATGTCTTCCTCGTGCGTGACAAGGATTACCGTATTGCCGTTTTTATGGATTTCGTTGAAAAGCCGCATAATTTCGACCGATGTTTTGCTATCGAGGTTTCCTGTAGGTTCATCGGCAAGGATGATCGACGGTTTATTGACGAGCGCGCGCGCGATAGCAACACGCTGACGTTGTCCGCCTGAAAGCTGGTTCGGTTGATGGTCCATGCGATCGGCCAGAGCAACTTGTTGCAGTACTTCGGTGGCACGCGTGATGCGATCCGATTTTGAGTATCCGGCATAGATCATCGGCAAAGCCACATTATCGAGTGCAGTGGTTCGCGGAAGAAGGTTGAATGTCTGGAATACGAAACCTATTTCTTTGTTGCGGATTTCGGCAAGTTCGTCGTCGTGCATTTGGCTGACATCTTTTCCGTTTAGGATGTATTGTCCGGAGGTAGGCGTGTCGAGGCATCCCAGCAAATTCATCAATGTCGACTTACCGGAGCCCGAAGGTCCCATCAATGCTACATATTCCCCTTTTGTAATTTCGAGATTGATCCCTTTTAGAACGTATACCGTTTCGTTGCCAAGTTGAAAGTTACGTTTAAGATCGGTTATATTAATTAGTGGTGCGCCCATTGAATTGTTTTGGATATAAAATTATACAATTTCTTACCATAAAATAATCGTATCGGTGTTCCTGCTGTTACACAATAACACTATTAAGTTACATTATTTTCAGATTTATTGTAAATTATTAAATATGTCATAATATTTTAAGATATTCTTGGTTTTAAATTGTTAATTTTATTATTTTTACCAATAATTTTAAATAACCAATAGTCATGAAAATTAAAAATTTAATTTTAGGTTTAGCTGTAATCGCAATGGGTTTTGTATCGTGTAAAAGTGAAGAAGAAACTAATGCGGAGAGAACGGTTGACACCTATGTTGTTTATGTAGATTCACTGGGTAACATTGCTTCGGCAGATGCTAAAGCAAACTGGGCGGAAATCGAAGCGGAATATCAACGTCGTACTTCAGAAGCCGAAGCTGCACTTGCCAACATGAAAGACAGGGAAAAAGCGCAGGAAAGGCTTGATGCGAGCCGCGCCCGTTACGAAGAGCTTAAAATGAAGGTCCAGGCCGAAATGGAAGCTGAGAAGCCAGCTGGTTCCGGTTTGCGTACCACATTATTCCCTGGCGGAGCAGTTGGAGATGATATGGCTTTTGAATGGGTCAACAAAGACAATATCCGCGAAGTGTATGAAAACTTTGTAGAGACCGTTCAGGACAACAAAGATTCGTATTCCCGTGAAGATTGGGATGAAATCAAATTGCTTTACGAAGCATTGGATACCCGTAAAAACACTGTAGAGAAAGAAGGTTTGTCATCAGAAGACAATCGTAAAATCGCTGCTGCGAAAATTAAATTCGCTCCAATGTACACTACTAACAGGATGGGTGCAAAATCTGAAGAAAATCAGAAAGCAAAAGGTAACTAAATTCTAGTTAATTATTAATTCGAAAAGTGACGGTCAGTTGTGGCTGTCACTTTTTTTTGCTCCAGTTTTAACGACTGATTAACGCAGCTGTTTATTTTACCTGCGTAACTTTAATTATATAAAATTCAGAATTATGCCAGGGAAAAAGCCAGGTCCACAGGTCAAAAACCCGGACCAATACGAAGCACTGCGTGATAAAGGATACAGCAAACAAAAGTCGGCGCGTATCGCCAACAGTGAAGGTGCTGAAAAGCGTGGCGGGAAAGCCAAAGCTTATGAAGATCAAACTAAGGCGCAGCTTTATGAAGAAGCTAAAAAAGTCGGAATTGACGGCCGTTCGAAAATGAGCAAAGCAGAATTGATGAAGGCGTTGCGTAATAACTAAATGCGGATGACAAAATCTTCTTTGTTCTGTTCTTTTCTAAAGAAAACAAATCCCCATTGGTACGTGTCGATCGTGACCGTTACCTTGGGGTGTTTTTTTATGACGTCCCATGCTTCTTCCATTTCGGCCGACCAATGAATGTCGTCAAAAATCCAGCATGAGTCATTTGTTGCAGTCGGCAGTAACTTTTGAAAATATTCGAGGGTCGCTTTTTTAGTGTGATTGCCATCAAGGTAAATGAGGTCGAAATCAGCACATTGGTTGTGGGCTGTCTGACCCGAATCTAAAAAAGCATTGAATTCGGTTACAACAAGTTCAATATTTTCCAGATCAAATGTGTCGAATTGCCGTTTTGCGACAGATGCCGTTTGAGCACAACCTTCCAGCGTAATTATATTTCCTTTGAGATTACCAAGTGAAAGGGCCGAAGTTGCGAGTCCGACAGAAGTGCCGATTTCCAAAATGCTCTCCGGCTTCAAATACTGTACGATCCGAAATAACAGCCGTGCACGTGCCGGTGTTATCCCCGCTGTTTTTGCGATTTGCGAAACGCTTCTTGAATTTGATTTAAATACTCTGGATCCGGCGCCAAAATCGGTAACCGAAATGGACGTGGTATCGGAAAGCAATGCCTGGCGGTAGCGATTTAAAACCGAATACTCCGGGTAATCGGTATTGTCATAAAAACATTTTGTTACCAAATCAAACACGAAAGGCGAGTGGACGCCATGTGCATTGGTCGAATTCAATAAAAAATTAAAATAGGATTTGATGTGAAACAACATGTTCATTAAGTTAAAGGCCGAGGTGAAATTAACAAATTAAGGAAATTTAGAAGTTGTATGTGGCTGTGATCAACTCGGGAACGGATTTGATTGTACGCTCTAGTTCCAACCTCCAAGGTTTAAGACCTCGAAGGTTTAAGACCTCGAGGTTTAAGACCTCCAAGGTTTATTATCAAAATTTCCGACACCACCAAACAAATAACGTTAAATTATACTTCCATTTGCTACATCCGTTACCCATCGAGTTTGGCCGATAATTCAAACCACCGCTCTTCCTTCGCTTCTATTTTTTCAATAATGATTTGAAGTTCTTTCGCTTTCATCTCGATATCGGCATCACCAACCTTGCCATCAGAAAACAACTGTTCTATCTTTACCTTTTCAGCCTCAAGATCCTTGATTTCCTTTTCAATTTTCTGATATTCTTTCTGTTCGTTGAAGGTCAGGTTTCCGGTCGGATTGTTTTGTTTCCACGCCTTCTTTTCAATCTTATTTTCCTCTTTCTGCTGTACATCGGCACTGTCCTCATACGCACGGAAGTCCGAATAGTTGCCCGGAAAATCTTCAATTACGCCCTCGCCCCGGAACACAAACAGGTGATCCACAATCTTATCCATGAAATATCGGTCGTGCGACACCACCAGTAAACATCCCGGATAATCAAGCAGGAAACTCTCAAGTACATTCAGCGTTACAATGTCGAGATCGTTCGTGGGTTCATCCAGAATCAAAAAGTTCGGGTTCTGAATCAGCACCGTACACAAGTACAGCCTTTTCAATTCGCCACCGCTGAGTTTCTCAACATAGTCGTACTGTTTTTTATTATCGAACAAAAACCGCTCGAGCAGTTGCGACGCCGAAATGATTTTTCCTTTTGTCAACGGAATATATTCGCCGTATTCCTTGATGATGTCAATGACTTTCTGCCCCGGCTTCGGATCGATTCCACTCTGGGTATAATATCCGATTTTAATCGTGTCGCCAACCACGACCTTTCCCGCATCAGGCGGAATCGTACCGGTCAAAATATTAAGAAAAGTCGATTTTCCGGTTCCGTTTTTACCAATGATGCCAATACGTTCGCCACGCTGGAAATCGAAGCTGAAATTTTCCAAGATTACTCGATCCTTGAATTTCTTGTACAATTTATGTAGCTCGATGATCTTGCTGCCCATCCGTTCCATGTTGATCTCAAGCTCGACCTGGTTTTCCTTTCGCCTGCTTTCGGCTTTTTGCTTGATGACGTAAAAGTCATCCTGGCGCGATTTTGATTTTGTCGTTCGCGCTTTAGGCTGGCGCCGCATCCACGCAAGTTCCTTCACATAAAGATTCTGCGCCTTGTCAATGCTCGCATTTTCAGACGCTATCCGTTGCTCCTTCTTTTCAAGATAATACGAATAGTTTCCTTTATAGGTATATAGTTTTCCATTTTCAAGTTCCACGATCTCGTTGCAAACACGCTCCAAAAAAAACCGGTCGTGCGTCACCATGAACAGCGTAATGTTTTCTTTCGCAAAATAGCTTTCCAACCACTCAATCATTTCCAAATCGAGGTGGTTCGTTGGCTCATCGAGTATCAGCAGATCGGGCCGGTTGATCAAAATTATCGCAAGTGAAAGCCTTTTTTTCTGGCCACCCGACATGTTTTTGACCTTCATCTTGAAATCTTCCAGTTTCAGTTTGAACAAAATCTGTTTAAATTGAGTTTCAAAATCCCAGGCGTTGTGCTGGTCCATTTTGTCAAACGCGATTTGGTACGCCTCCTCATTCTCCGGATTTTCAAGCGCCTTTTCATATTCGGCGATCACCTTCAAAACCTCGTTGTCCGATGCAAAAATGCTTTCCTCAACCGTAAGCTCGTCCTGCAATTGTGGCACCTGCGACAAAAATGCCATCCGGATTCCCTTTCGGATCACGACTTTACCGGTATCGGGTTCGTCAAATCCGTTCAGGATATTCATGATCGTGGTTTTTCCCGAACCATTTTTTGCGATAAAAGCAATCTTCTGGTCTTTGTTGATTCCGAACGAAAGGTCTCTGAATAGCGTTCGCTCGCCAAACGATTTCGATATATTTTCTACTGAAAGGTAATTCACAGCTAATTTTTTTGCAAAAGTACATCTTTTAATCCACTCGTCTTACCGCAAACGGCGACTGTGGCCGACTTTAATCAGGAGCTGTTTCCCGCTTTTCGCTGCAATCTTTTATAAAAATGATTTGCCTTCGCTGACGCTCCGGTGAATCCTTTTATAAAAGGATTTACGCTGCAATCGGGGCTAGGGTT